>NZ_JBAWTG010000012.1:0-100463 GCF_037106235.1 Methylobacterium nigriterrae
GCCGGCGAGAAGTCGGACATCGAGGCCCGCGTCGGGCAGATCAAGGCGCAGATCGAGGAGACCACCTCGGACTACGACCGCGAGAAGCTGCAGGAGCGCCTGGCCAAGCTCGCGGGCGGCGTCGCGGTGATCCGCGTCGGCGGTGCGACCGAGGTCGAGGTCAAGGAGAAGAAGGACCGCGTGGACGACGCGCTCAACGCCACCCGCGCTGCGGTGGAAGAGGGCATCGTTCCGGGCGGCGGCACCGCGCTGCTGCGCGCCAAGAAGGCGGTCGCGGGCCTGTCGAGCGACAATGCCGACGTCGCGGCCGGCATCAAGATCGTCCTGAAGGCGCTCGAGGCCCCGCTCCGCCAGATCGCCTCGAACGCGGGCGTCGAGGGCTCGATCGTGGTCGGTAAGATCTCCGACAACACGGGCTCGGAGACCTACGGCTTCAATGCCCAGACCGAGGAGTACGTGGACATGATCCAGGCCGGCATCGTCGACCCGGCCAAGGTCGTGCGCACGGCGCTCCAGGACGCGGCCTCGGTTGCCGGCCTCCTCGTCACCACCGAGGCGATGGTCGCCGACGCTCCGAAGAAGGACGCGCCTCCCCCGATGCCGGGCGGCGGCGGCATGGGCGGCATGGACTTCTAAGAGGTCCGGCCACGGCCAACGGAAGAGGGGTCGCCGAGAGGCGGCCCCTTTTTCGTCGGGCTCGACGGAAGGCTTCGAGCGCTCAGCCGGCGCGGCGAGAGCAGCGCACGTAGGACGATGACCCCTTGCCGCTCGTCCAGGTGAGGCGGTCGCCGTCGACGAGGAGCCGCACCTGCGACGACCAGCGGCGGCCGCGGTCGCTGCAATCGGCCGCCATCACCCAGGCGTTCCCGCTGCGGCGCCCATCGTGGAAGTTGCAGGTGGTGCGCCCGGCCCGCGCCCCGTCCTCGGTGATCGTGGCGGGCAGGTAGCCGCGGCGGCGCGAGCGCGCGCCGCAGGCCGCGCCGGTCGGCCCCCAGGTGCCGACGTAATCGGCCCGCTCCGCCGTCATCGAAGCGGACTGGGCGGCCCCGAGGTTCGAGCCGGGGGTCGGGGCGATGTCCGGCCCCAGGCCCACGAAGGCGACCGGACGCGGCTGGACCGGCTCCTCGGCGGCCGAAGCCTCGGCCCGGCGCCGCGCCGTCGGCAGAGCGCCGGACGTGCGGGCCAGCTCGTTCGGAACCTCGAAGCCGGCCGTCTCGGATCGGCTCGGATCGAGCCGGGCGGGCGCCGCGCCGGGCCTGAGGGGCAGGTCCTCGGACAGGAACACGGCGCTGTAGCTGAACAGGGCTCCCCAGCCGGCCGCCAGGGCAAGCAGCATCGCGAACCATCTGACAGAGCCATCGCCCCGATCCGCGCGGGCCGCCTCCCCCGACGCGCCACCGGTCAGGGCCCCCTCGATCCCCACCGCCATGTCCCAATCCCCCGGTTCAACCCTCAGCGGCCGAAGATGCCCTTCAGGAACTGCGCGGTGCGGTTGCGCTTCTTCTTCCGCTCCAGTTCCGCCGCGTCCTTCAGCCACGCCACCTGCACGACCCGGCGCTCGCCCTCGAAGGGCTCGTGGCCATGCCAGGAATTGTCCGCTCGCAGGAATGCGAACATCGTGCCCATCGTCGGCGGCACTTCGACCGCGAACGGCGCATAGTTCTTGCCGTCGTAGAGGACGCGCAGGCGGCCGGCGGCGGGCGCGTCCCAGGCGTCGTTCATGTAGACGAGCAGCGTCAGGACCTTCGACGGGCCGTCGGTGTGGATCGAGCCGTACTTCAGCTGCGAGCGCTTCATGATGGTGGTGAGGCGCGGGCAGGACACGAGATCGACCCCGAACTTGTCGCCCAGGATCTTCGAGAAAGCGTCGCTCTCGAGCTCGTCGATCAGAGCCTTGAAACGGCCCTTGAGGGCGACCTCGTCCACCGTCAGGTAGCCGGGCTTGCCGATATCGGGGAAGTCGCGCCGGATCTCGTCGATCGCCTCGGCCTTGAGCACCCCGTCCGCCAGGGCGTAGCGATAGGGCTCGTGGCTGAGCGGCGCGGCGCGCACCGCATCGACATTGAGGATCGACAGACCGGACATCGAAGGTTTTTCCGCAATCGAGAGTTGAAGGTGCGCCGGTCGAATCCGTCAAGTTCACGGGCAACGGAATCTTAGCGAGTCTTCCTGCGCTGGGAATCCCCTAAATTCTCAGATTGCGGCGAGCGCGCGGCGGTTGCGGTGCGAGACCCTTTCCGCCCGGAACGGAAACTGCCATGCTTCACATCCTCGATGCTGCAAAGGCGGCCGGCCACCCGCGATGAGACGTCCTGCCCTCGCGCTTCTGCTCGGCCTCGCGACCGCGATGCCGGCCAGTGGGCAGACCCGCTCGGCGACGCCGCGCATGCTGTGCGCGGAGGCGATAGCGCTGGTGAAGCGGGAGGGCGCGGTGGTCCTGGGAACCGGAACCGCGCCGCCCGAGCGCTTCGTTCGCGACCGCAGCTTCTGCGAGTTCACCGAGATCGCGGAACTGCGCTTCGTGCCGACCCGCGACAACCCGCAATGCCCGATCGGCTATCGCTGTAAGGAGCCGGGCCTCGAGGATTGGGATTGGGACTGGAAATAGCACGCGCCGTCGCGGTGAGGACGCGACCGCGCGCCGCGGCCTCGCCGCGAGGTGCGTTCCATGACCAAAAATTCACAAGACAAGCCGTGAGTTGCGCCACTATCTCGCCATGAGCCGCCGTCACTGGCGGCCGGCCGGCCCTTGCGGAGCAGGTCTTGCCGCGGCCGGCCGGTGAAGGCGAAGGAAAAGGGGAGATGCGCGTGGCCGCAATCAGGAGCGGGCTCGGCTTCCAGGCCGCCCTCACGGCGATCTTCGCCCTCGTTCTGCTGGCGGCTCCAGGCGTGCCGTCGCCGCCCCTCTACGTGTCGCTGGCCGGCTTCGTGATGGCCGGCATCCTGCTCGCCTCGGCCCACCTCTCGGCCTACCTGAAGGTGTTCGTCTCGGTCTACGGCCTCGGCTACCTGATCCTGGCCGGCGGCAAGACGCTCGCCGCGATGGGTCTCCTGCCGCCGACGCTGGCGGCTCTGCTGCCCCCCTCCTTCGCGGCGACCGGCGCCGTCGTGTTCGGCGCGATCGTGCTCGGCATCTCGTATCTCGGGCCGATCCGCGACATCACGCTGATCGCCGACCCGTACTTCGCGTCCCGCGACGAGCCCACGCGCGAGATCGGGCCGTTCCGCTTCTTCGGCGCCACCGAGGGCAAGGTCGGGCAGCGGCTCGTGGCGCTCTCGATCTTCATCACCTTCGCGCAGGTGGCACTGCAGCTGCGCCTGAACTTCTGGTTCCGCGACCTCTTCAACGCGCTGCAGGAATACAATTCCGAAGTCTTCTGGTACCAGCTGATCTGGGTGTTCGGGCCGCTCGCCACGATCTGGGTGATCGTCGGCATGGTCGACACCTTCGTCGACGCCTCGCTCCATCTGCGCTGGCGGACCTGGCTGACCCGCAGCCTCTACGAGCGCTGGCTCGACGGCGGCACCCATTACCGCATCCCCTTCACGGGCGAGCACGCCGACAACCCGGATCAGCGCATCCAGTCGGACGTGAACCTGTTCATCTCGCAGACGACGACGCTGTCGATCCGCCTGCTCTCGCAGGCCGCGACGCTCGTCTCCTTCATGGTGATCCTCTGGGGCCTGTCGCGGGACTTCGTGCTGCCCTTCACCGACACCGTGGTGCCGGGCTTCCTCGTCTGGCTCGTCGTCGGCTACGCGGTCGTCGGCACCTGGCTGACCCATCTGATCGGACGGCCGCTGATCGGGCTCGATTTCCGGCAGGAGAAGGTCGAGGCGGACTTCCGCTTCTCGCTCGCCCGTTCGCGCATCTATTCCGAGCAGATCGCGCTGCTGCGCGGCGAGCGCGCCGAGAGCGTGCGGCTGTGGGGCCTGTTCCGCGAGATCATCGACAACTACCTCGGCATCATCTACCGGCGGATCAAGCTCGGCAGCTTCACGCTGTCCTACAGCCAGCTCAGCGTGGTGTTCCCCTACATCCTCGCGGCGCCCTCCTATTTCCTGAAGAAGATCACTCTGGGCCAGTTCCAGCAGACGGGCGACGCCTTCTCGAGCGTGCAATCGTCCCTGTCCTTCTTCATCAACTCCTACGTGACCATCGCGGCCTACAAGGCGAACACCAACCGCCTCGCTTCCTTCAAGCGGGCGATGACGAAGGCCGAAGCCCTGTCGGGCGCCGGATACGGCCTCGCCCAGGGCAACGAGACCAGGGCCGACGTGACGGCGTCGGGCCTCGCGCTGGCGCTGCCCGACGGCCGCGAGATCGTGACGGCCGACCGGCTCTCGCTCCCGAAGGGCGCCGCCACCCTCGTGACCGGCCCATCGGGCTCGGGCAAGTCCACCCTGTTCCGGGCGATCGCGGGCATCTGGCCGTTCGGCAAGGGCCGGGTCGACGTGCCGAAGGGTCAGTCGGCGCTGCTGCTGCCGCAGCGGCCCTACATCCCCCTCGGCAGCCTGCGCGGCGCGGTGGTCTATCCCAACACGACCGATCAGTTCTCGGACGCGGCGATCCGGGAGGCGCTCGTCGCTGCGCAGCTTCCGCAGCTCGTCGACCGGCTCGACGAGGTCGATGCCTGGGATCAGCGGCTCTCCGGCGGCGAGCAGCAGCGCCTCGCCATCGCGCGGGCCGTGCTGGCGAGGCCCGACTGGCTGTTCCTCGACGAATCGACCGCGGCCCTCGACGAACGGAGCGAGGCCGGCATCTACCGGATGCTGCGCGAGCGCCTGCCCGGTACGACGATCGTCTCGATCGGCCACCGCTCGACGCTGCACGAGCACCATGACCGACGTCTCGACATGCAGGCTGCGGCCGACGGCCGCTTCGAGCCGCGCGACCTGCGCCATGCCGTGCCGGCCGAGTGACCTGATGTCCACCCGGCCGGGCTCGCAATTGTCAAGTTTTAGACGATTGCATGCGTCGCATTCATCGATCTTGCCGCAACGCAAAAGGATTTGACGGCGTCGATCAACGGTAAGAGCCCGGAAGAGAGATAGATTTCACGGCTCCGCCTGGCGTTTATTTGGAACCGACTGCGAGATCGGTCGTTTTGCTCTGCGTTAATCATTTTGGAGGAACGCATGAGAAAGCTCACGACCGTCGCCGGCGCCTTTCTGCTGATGAGCTCCGCCGCCATAGCGGCGCCCTGCACGACGGGCACCACCGTCGGCAACCAAGCCAACAAGGACACGAGCTCGAACGTCGATCCAGGCTCGACCGCGAAGGTGAGCCCAGGCGCCAAGGCCGAGTCGCCCGGCACGGTCGGCGCCATGAGCAATGCCGGCTCGACGGGCGCGAACTCGGCGAACGACGTGAAGAGCCAGTCCGAGGGCAAGCCGACCGCTTCGCAGCAGGCGAACAAGGACGGCTGCTGATCCGGAACGGGCGCATCGCCCTGCATTTCGCCGACGCCCGCCCGGCCCTCGCCGCGGCGGGCGTCTCGCGTCGGAGCGCGGCGCCGGGCCGGCAGATCCGGATCGGCCCGTGCCACGTTCGAGAGAGCGATGCACGACCCGCTCGCTAAGAAACTGGCCTGCCTCGACCGCCTCTCGCCAGCGGAGGAGGGCATCCTTCGGACGATCGTCGCGCAGGTCCGCATCATCGAGCCGCGCCACGACCTCGTCGAGAACGGCAGCCGCCCGAGCAACAGCACGATCCTGCTCGACGGGTTCGCGGGTCGCTACAACCTCACGGATGATGGGCGCCGCCAGATCACCTCGATCCACGTCGCGGGCGATTTCGTCGACCTCCACAGCTTCCTCTTGAAGACGATGGACCACGGTGTCACCGCGCTCACGCGCTGCCGCGTCGGCCTCGTCCCGCACGCCGTCCTGGCGCAGATCACCGAGACGCAGCCGCATCTCACGCGCCTCCTCTGGCTGACGACGCTGATCGACGGGGCGATACACCGCGAATGGCTCCTCACCATGAGCCGCCTCTCGGCCCTCGAACAGACCGCGCACCTGTTCTGCGAGTTGTATACCCGCCTGAGCGCCGTCGGCCTCGCCAACGCGGCTGACCGCAGCATCCTCCTGCCGCTGACCCAGGGCGAGCTCGGCGACGTGCTCGGCATCACGACGGTCCACGTCAACCGCGTGCTGCAGGAGATGCGCGCCCGCACCCTCGTGGTCTGGAACGGCGGGCGCCTGATCATCCCGAACTGGGACCGGCTCGCCGAGGTCGGGCTCTTCAACCCGCTCTACCTGCATCAGCACAGCGAGCCGCGCTGAGCGCGTACCCCGGGCGTGACGGCGTGTCAGCCCCGCCGCAGCCTGGCGGCGGCCTCCGCCGCGCGGCGGATCGCGGCGACGTCCGGCGCACCGGCGGGAACGACCCAGCTGCCTCCGACGCAGAGAACCGGCTCGAGGGCCAGCCAGTTCGGCGCAGTCGCCTCGGTGATGCCGCCGGTCGGGCAGAAGCGGACCTGTCCGAACGGGCCGGCCAGCGCCTTCAGAGCCTTGATCCCGCCGGCCGCCTCCGCGGGGAAGAACTTGAACCGGTCGAGCCCGTGATCGAGACCGCGCATGATGTCGGCGGCATTCGCGACGCCCGGCAGGTAGGGGATGCCGCGCTCCAGGGCCGCCTTCGTCAGCGGTTCGGTCAGGCCCGGGCTGACGATGAACTGCGCGCCCGCGCCGATCGCCGCGTCGAGGTCGCGCGGGTTCAGGACCGTGCCGGCCCCGACGACCGCACCCTCGACCCGCGCCATGGCCCGGATCACCTCGAGGGCCGCAGGCGTCCGCAGCGTCACCTCGAGCGCGGTCAGGCCGGCTTCGACCAGCGCCCGCGCGATCGGCTCGGCATGGGAGGCGTCCTCGATCACCAGGACGGGAATCACGGGGACGGAGCGCATCAGGGCGTCGATGCTGGTCATGGCCGGTTCCTCTCGATGCAGGGGAGATGAGGCTGAGGGATCGCGCGCCGCCCGCAGGCGGGCGGCTCGGCGCGCAGGCAGCGGCGAAGGGCCCGGGGCCTCAAAGCCCCGCCGCCGCCAGCATCGCGGAGGCGCCCTGCTCGGCCCCGTCCGCACCGTGGCGCATGAAGGCGAAGAGTTCGCGGCCGGTGCCGGAGGCGGGTGCGGGCGGCGCGGACTCCTCGCGGGCGGCGAACTCGGCCTCGTCGACCAGAACCTCGAGCCGACCCTCCTCGGCGCTGAGGCGCACGATGTCGCCGTCGCGGATCCGGCCGATCGGGCCGCCGCCGATGGCCTCGGGGCTGAGATGGATCGCGGCCGGCACCTTGCCGGAGGCGCCCGACATGCGCCCGTCCGTGACGAGCGCGACCCGGTGGCCGCGGTCCTGCAGGACGCCGAGCGGCGGCGTCAGCTTGTGCAGTTCCGGCATGCCGTTGGCGCGCGGGCCCTGGAAACGCACCACCACGATCACGTCACGCTCAAGTTCTCCGGCCTTGAAGGCCCTCAGCACGTCGTCCTGGTCGGCGAAGACCCGGGCCGGCGCCTGGATCGTCCGGCGATGCGCCTCGACCGCGCTGGTCTTGAAGGTGGCGCGGCCGAGATTGCCCTTCACGAGGCGCATGCCGCCGTCGGCCTGGAAGGCGCTGTCCGGCCGGCGCAGCATGGTCTCGTCGTAGCTCTTCTCGGGGGCGGCCTCGTAGACGAGGTCCTCGCCGTCGAGCTTCGGGTCGCGGGCATGGTCGCGCAGGCGCGCGCCCGACACCGTCATGATGTCGTCGTGCAGGAGGCCCGCATCGAGCAGGCTCGCGATGACGAAGCTCATGCCGCCGGCCGCGTGGAAATGGTTCACGTCGCCCGAGCCGTTCGGGTAGACGCGCGCGATCAGCGGGACGACGGCCGAGAGCCGGTCGAAATCCTCCCAGTCGAGCACGATGCCGGCTGCCCGCGCGATCGCCGGAAGGTGGATCGCGTGGTTCGTCGAGCCGCCCGTGGCGAGGAGCCCGACCACGGCGTTGACGATGGCCTTCTCGTCGACGCAGCGCCCGAGGGGACGGTAGTCGTTCCCGTCCGCGCCGATCTCGGTGAGCCGGTGCACCGCGGCGCGCGTCACGGCCTGGCGCAGCTTGGTGCCCGGGTTGATGAAGGAGGCGCCCGGCATGTGCAGCCCCATCACGTCCATCATCATCTGGTTCGAGTTGGCGGTGCCGTAGAAGGTGCAAGTGCCCGCCCCGTGATACGAGGCGGCCTCCGATTCGAGCAGTTCCTCGCGCCCGACCTTACCTTCCGCGTAGAGCTGGCGGATGCGCTGCTTCTCCTTGTTGGCGAGCCCCGACGGCATCGGGCCGGCCGGGATCAGGATGGTCGGCAGATGGCCGAAGCGCAGCGCCCCGATCAGCAGCCCCGGCACGATCTTGTCGCAGATGCCGAGAAGCGCCGCCCCGTCGAACATGCCGTGGCTGAGGGCCACCGCGGCCGAGAGCGCGATGGTGTCGCGCGAGAACAGCGACAGCTCCATGCCGCGCTGGCCCTGCGTGACGCCGTCGCACATGGCCGGCGTGCCGCCCGCCACCTGGGCGGTGGCGCCGCGCTCGCGGGCGAAGAGCTTGATCTGGTCCGGATAGCGCCCGTAGGGCTGATGGGCCGAGAGCATGTCGTTGTAGGCGGTGACGATGCCGATGTTCATCGTCCGCCCGGCCCGGATCGCGGCCTTGTCCTCGCCGGCCGCCGCGAAGCCGTGGGCGAGGTTGCCGCAGGCGAGCGTCGGACGGTGCACGCCGCCCTCGCGCTCGCGCTCGATCAGGTCGAGATAGGCCCGACGCGAGTCCCGCGAGCGCTCGATCACGCGGGCGGTGACGGCTGCGATCTCGGGATGGGTCTCGGTCATTCCTCGTCCTTCCTGCTGTCCGCGAGCGGGCCCCGCCAGGCGCCGGCTGTAGACGGGCCACCGTCCCTTGTAAACGTTTACAAGATGCTCGGGAAGGTTCGCCGGGCTTCCTGCCGCCTCACTTATGCGTGCCCGCCCGCGATGGAAGGGGCGACGGTTCCCCGCGATCGGGCGAGCCGTCGCCGAGGACCGCCGGGTCAGTACTCCCAGAAGATGCGCTGCAACTCCTTGGTGTCCTGCGTCCTGGTCAGGGCCACGGCCGCGAGGATCTTGGCCTTCTGGGGATTGAGGTCGTGGGCGACCACCCAGTCGTACTTGTCGTCCGGCTGCTCGGCGTTGCGCAGCACGAAGCCGTCCGGCACGCGCGATGAGCGGACGATCAGCGTGCCGTTCGCCCGGATGTCTTTGAGCTTGTCCACGATGTAGCCCGGCACCGAGCCGTTGCCGGTGCCGGCATTCACGATCGCCTTGGCGCCGGCCTGGACGGCCGCGTCGTAGGCGCCCGGGTACATGTTGCCGGAGCCGTACACGATGGCGACGAGCGGCAGGCTGTCGATCGTCTCGATGTCGAATTCCGACGACGTGTTGTGGCGCTTCGTCGAGGCCCGGAGGAAGTAGGTCTTGCCCTCCACCACCATGCCGAGAGGGCCCCATTGGCTGAAGAAGGCGCTCGGCACGATGTTCGTGCGCTTCGTCGCGTCCCGGCCGGAGAAGATGTTGTCGTTCATGGTGACGAGGACGCCCTTGCCGACCGCCTCCTTGCTGGCGGCGGCCGTGACCGCGTCGAGGAGGTTCAATGCGCCGTCGGCCGAGATCGCGGTCGAGGGGCGCATCGAGCCCACCACGACGATCGGCTTGTCGCTGCGCACGACGAGGTTCAGGAACAGGGCCGTTTCCTCGAGCGTGTCGGTTCCGTGCGTGATCACCACGCCGTCGACGTCGTCCTGCTTGAGGAGTTGCGAGACGCGCTTGCCGAGTTGGACGAGCTGCGCGTCGGTGAAGCTTTCCGAGGCGATCTGGAAGATTTGCTCGCCGCGCACGTTCGCGACGTTCGCCATGGCGGGCACCGCGGCGATCAGCTTGTCCACCGGCACCTTGGCGGCCTGATAGGTCGCGCTGTTGCTGGCATCGGCACCCGCGCCCGCGATGGTGCCCCCGGTCGCCAGGATGACGACGTTCGGCTTGCCCGCCACGGTGGCGCTGCCGGATTCCGGCATCTCGCGGGCTTGGAGCGGCGTTACTGCGGGAACCGCTCCCATGGCGCCGATCAGGAAGGCCACCTGGGCGAGGCGCGCGGCGCGGCGCGGGCGGGCGGGACGAAGCTGGGCTGAGGGCATCGGCGAACCTTGTCTCAGGGAACGGCCGAGATGAGCATTCCTGGCCGCCGCAACGCAAGACGGAGACCGCCCGCCACGCCTGCGCGCCGTCGCGGAGCCGTCGGGCGGGCCGGATTTGCGACTCTCGGTCGTGTTATACGGCTGGATTCAACTCCGACGGGGAGATCCGCGTCCCAACGTCCGGCCGCGTACGCCGGCGGATTCGCGCGAGCATCCGGGGCGCGCGTGCCACGGCAGCGTCAAACTCGGACCCTACCCGCAGCAGGGGAAATAGAGGGTCCTGATGCACGCAAGAATCCTGAGTGCCGCCATCCTGCTCGCGACGCCTGCCTGGGGGCAGGATTACAACCGAACCGACCTGATCCGCGGTCTCTGCCAACCCGACGGATGCGACGAGTTCGGCATCGTCGCGGTCGAGCCCGTCCGGACGACGCCGGAGGGCAGCCTGAAGCGGACCCGGCTGAGAACCTTCCACGCCAGCTATGGCGGCCGCGTGTCCCGCGGCGAGGAGACGGGCTATGTCTATTGCTCGCCGACCAGGCCCGCGGTCATCGCCGAGAAGCAGGGCCGCACGGTGGGGATCCTGCTGGCGCCCTTCGCGACGGAGGATTCCCGCGAGACGGTCCGCCGCTACACCAACTTCACCGCCACCTACTTCGCGATCTGCCACGGGCCGGAGGCGGGCCGCCGGGCCGTGCGCGACCTGCGCGGCGTCGCGCAATCGCTCGGCTACCGCGCGGGCGCGACCCGCTCGCAGGTGGTCGACCTGAAACGGGCCGAGGACATCCTCATGCCGGGCCAGGGCAGCACTCCGGCCGTGGCCGGGCCGGAACCGAGGCCCGCGCGCGAGGCCCATGCCCGCCAGGACGACGCGGACGGGGCCCCGCCCGCCGGCGAGATCCCGGAAGACTGACCGGCGCCCGCGTGAGGGCGATCACAGTCGCCGGGCGCGTCCGACGTCATTCCAGCCTCCGCGGCCGAAACGATCGGCTGCCCAGATAGGAGGCATGAATGATTCGTTCGGTTCGGGTTATGGCCGCGCTCGTCGCGGTCGGTGTCGCTGCACTCGGTGCGACTGAGGCGTCCGCGCGCGGGGGCTTCGGCGGCGGACATGGTGGTTTCGGCGGCGGCTTCGGCCGCGGCTTCGGGCATCACGGCGGCTGGGGGCGGCATTACGGCTGGGGACCACGCTTCGTCGGCGTTGTCCCGGCCTATTACGGCACCTGCTACGTCAAGCGCTTCATCAACGAGGACGGCGACCTCGTCGTGCGCAAGATCTGCGAATGAAGCGGCGGTGGATGACGCGCGAGGGTCCTTCGGCCTCTCGCGCGTCTCCGATTCGGGCCTTGAGCCGCCCGCGAAAGGCTACTGCCCCTGCGGCTGCCCCTGGCCGCCGCTCTGCTGCTGGTCCTTCTTGTTGGCCTTGTGGTGGCCGACGGCGCATCCCGCGGCCGCGCCCATCTTGCCATGCCCGGCAACGCTGCCGGCCGCCCCACCGACGACCGCGCCCTTGATGCAGCCCTTGGCCTGCACGGCCGTGCCGCCGGCGAGCAGGGCGAGCGCGAGCACGGCGGCGAATGACACGGGATATCTCATGATGACCCTCTCGGTTGTACGCCGAACTCAACCGAAGGGATCGGCTCGGCGTTCCGCCCCGACACGACAGGCCGGGCGCGGCCGTGGCGCATTCGCGCCCGGTGCTGTCGCCCGTGGCCGACGCCGAATAGAAGCCGCGTTAAGCTGAGCCCCGCTGAAACGGGAAAGAAATGGAGATTATATCGTTTTCGCACCAGCCGCCGGATGTCGTATGCCGCGCCTCCTGGGAGAAACCGAGTGAGACTTCATCCCCTCGTTGCCGTAACGATTGCAACCGCATCGACATTCTCGCGACCCGCTTCGGCTCAAGCGCCTGATAATCCCTCTCCCGCTGCCGCTCAGCTGATCGGGCTCTTCACTCAAACTTGCGTGCAGTTCGCAGGGCGGCGGGATGCCTTGCGTGATTTCCTCACGCGGAAGGGCGTTCCGGAATTGAGCGAAGGAGGCAAGGCGATCTTCCTTCGAGCCCGCAAAGGCGTCGGCTACGACGCCACGAACAAGGTCACCCGTTTGGCGCTCGTATCCGAGGACAACGGCGCCTGCACGGCATTCATGGGGGAAGGCGGCAACGCCGATATTATCTCGCAGGTTCGTTCGCTCTTCAGAGGGCTGCATGTCCAGTTGGAACAGGTCTCAGATGACCAGAAGCCGGACAGGAGAACGGCGATCGACAGGCTGACGGTTGGTGACAAGGCGTACAATCTCGTCACGAGCACGAACGGTAATCCGAGCGCGTCGATACAAGCGGCGATCACTCTCTCATCCGCAGCTCTCTAGCTTTTTCTGCCTTCGGCTTCGGCCCGCCGACCGCACGCAGCGCCGTTTCGGGCCGGACCGCGCATCCGGAGGCGCACCACGCAGGTCGAGCGGGCGCCTGCTCTTGGTGCGGACGGCGGGAGACCCTCCGTACCAACGGACATCATTGAGAACGTTGATGTTTTTCGTTCGCCTTCGAGAGGCTTTGCAGCGACCTTCGTCGCGGCTGGCGAGTGCCTTCACGATGGGCTGGCGGTCGCCCTGTTTGGCTGACCAGCTCGCGGGACCCATGTGCTCCGAGGATAGGTTTTTGGAGAGAACCGAGAGCTGATGGGAGTTCGCGAGCTTGCCACACGAGACCAGTTACCCGCCGCTCAACGTCCCAAAGCAGGTTGCTGACGGGGTCTGGATCGTGGACGCACCGCCGCTTCGTGCGGGTGGTATGCCCCTCCCGGTCCGAATGACGGTGATCCGCCTCTCCGGCGGTGAGCTGCTCCTTCACTCGCCGGTCGCGTACACCGCCGGACTTCAGCGTGCACTCGAAACGATAGGACGCATCGGTCACCTGGTCGCGCCCAGTGTTGGCCACTGGCTGTTCCTAAGGGACTGGCAGTCGGCGTGCCCCGGTTCAGTGACCTGGGCGGTGCCAGGGCTTCGTGATCGCGGGCAGGTGCGCCGCGCTGGCGTTCGGATCGATGCTGAACTGGGGGACGAGCCACCCTCCATCTGGGCGGGCGAGATCGACCAAGTGCTCGTCGTCGGGCCGGTGTTCAAGGAGGTTTGCTTGTTTCATCGTCCGAGCCGGACGCTCCTCCTGACGGACCTTGTCATCAACCTGGAGGCCGATCGCCTGCCGCTGCTCGCGCGGCCCCTGGCTCGTCTGCTGGGGATTGTCGCTCCTGACGGCAAGGCCCCACTGTACCTCAGGCTCCTGCTGCGCACGAAACGGCACGAGGTGGCTCTGGCAGCGAGACGGCTCGTGGAGTTCGACCCGGAACGGGTCATCTTCGCTCATGGACGGTGGTTCCGACGTGATGCCGCCGAGCAGTTGCGTGACTCCCTAGCGTGGCTTCTAGGGCCGAGCGGCGGCGCCGGACGTGCTCGCGTTTCCGCGTTCGGCGATCGGACGCCAGCGCCGGCCCGGGTCTCCACTTTGTTCGCCGGGGTGGCGCTCATCTGCGTCATCGGAGCTCTTGCCTACGCGAGGCGGCGGAGTCGGTAGACCCGTGGTGCCTCCGGCAGCTTCGTTCGTGACGCGTGGGCCTGCGGTTCTCGCGGTCTCGGCCTTCCGGCCGGGAAGCCGCGGTGTGAGGTCCAAGGCCACGCGTGTGCCGCTCCGACGATCGGCCTGCCCCGGGCCATATCGGCGAGCGTGTAGCCGAAGGATCACTGCGTCAGGTCGCCTATGGCCCTGCCCCGCACCTCCTCGCATCGGAACCAAGCCGAGCCTGCCCGTACGCCTCGTGCGGACAGCTCGGTGAGCGCCTGCTCGACAGCCATCTGCCCGACCCGCTCGCAGCGGTCCCTGGTGTCGAACACCGCTGCCACGCCATCATCCCGCCGGGCGCCGGCGATGATGGTCAGGATGAGGAGGAAGCCCGTCTTCACTGACGAGTCCAGAGGCGCGACGGCTGCACCTACTGGCGCCCTGCCATCAGGTCGTGCGTGAGCACCGCGAGCTTGCCGATCAGGCTCGTGACATCGCCTCGCTGGCAAGACCACTGCGTGCCGACGGCCTCTCCGTCTGACGATACGGAGACGACAGCGACGGAGCGGAGCTTGCCCTCACGCGCGAGCGCGAGCTGGTCCTGGAGAACTTCGATCACGGAGGCGATCTCCTCATTCGCCTCCACAGGCGCAACGCGCGGTGTGAAGGCCACGACCGATGCACTCGTAGACGAACGCTCTGTCCGGTTCATCCTGCTACCCCTTGCTGCGATCAGTCCAGGGCGAGGTAGTCGCGGGGCATTGTGCGAGCAGTGTGGCAGCTTGGGTGTGCGTCCTTGCTCGCCTACGACCTTGCTCCGGCAGCGATGCCGGTCGGGGTGCCCTGACCGGAGAGAAAGCTGGCGATGGTCATGTTTCCGAGGACCATGGTGCGGACGGCGGGACTCGAACCCGCACGGCCTTGCGGCCGCAAGATTTTAAGTCTCGTGCGTCTACCGGTTTCGCCACGTCCGCATCCGCGCCTGCGGTAGCGAGGCGGGGTCGGCAGATCAAGCGCTCAGCCCAGCGGCCCGGGCCTCCAGCCGTAGAGCCAGGCGTAGCGCTCGCGCATGCCGTGCGGGCCGAGGCGGCGCATTACGGCGTTGCGGATGACGGCCGGGAGGCCGCGCGCGTGATAGGCGCGGCCGTTGCCGCGGGCCGCCTTCTGGACGCGGCGGGCACGGGACGCGCGGGCGTCGGCGTAGGCGGCCAGCGCCGCGGGCACGTCGCCGGCCGCGAGGCAGCGCGTCAGCACGGCCGCATCCTCGATGGCGAGCGCCGCCCCTTGAGCCAGGAAGGGCAGGACCGGATGACCGGCATCGCCCAGGAGCGCCACCCGCCCGCGCGCCAGCGGGCGGGAGACCGGACGCTCGACGAGGGACCAGACGAGCCAGGAATCGGGCATCGCCAGGAGCTCGGAGAGATCCGGCGCGACCCTGCGGAAATGCGCCCGCAGCACGGCCGGCTCGCCGAGGCGGCCCCAATCCTCGTCGCCCTGCCGTTCGGGCACGATCGCCACGACATTGATGCGCTGCCCGCCGAGGATCGGGTAATGCACCACGTGCCGCCCGGCCCCGAGCCAGAGGCCGGTCGCGTCGCCCTGCAGGTCTGGCGGGGCGGATTCCCGCGGCACCACGGCGCGCCAGGCCGCCATGCGGCAGGCCGAGAGCGGCCGCGGGTCGAGGTGCTGGCGCACGCGCGAGCGCAGGCCGTCGGCGCCCACCACGAGATCGGCGCGCAGGGTCTCGCCCTTGCCGCCGTTGACGCTCTCGACGGTCAGGGTGGCGGCGTCCGCGGTCTCGCTCAGGCCGGTGACGTCGCGCCCGACGAAGAGGCGGATGCCGGGCCGGGCCCGCAGCGCGTCGAGGAGCAGCGTCTGCAGGTCGGCCCGGTGGATCACGTAGTAGGGCGCGCCGTAGCGCTCGCGCGCCGTCGGCCCGAGCGTGACGGCGCCGATCCGGCGACCCGATTCGAGCGCCCGCACGGTCACGCCCGGCGGCTCGGTGGCGGCCCGCCGCAGCGGCGCCGAGAGGCCGAGATCGGCGAGCACCCGGCTCGCATTCGGCGAGAGCTGCAGGCCCGCGCCGACCTCGCTGAAGCCCGTGCGGCGCTCGATGAGCGTCACCGCGTGACCCGCGGCGTTGAGAGCGAGCGCCGCGGTCAGGCCGCCGATCCCGGCACCGACGATGGCGATGTCGAGGGTGCTCACGGCGATGGACCGCGCCTCCTACTCCGCCGCGGCCACGGTGCGGTCGATCCAGACGCAGGATTCCGGGTCGGCGTGGCCCGCCTTCAGACTCGGGCGATACCGGTAGAGCGTCGAGCAGTACTGGCAGATGATCTCGTGGTCGGCGCCCATGTCGAGGAAGACGTGCGGGTGGTCGAAGGGCGGCAGCGCGCCGATGCACATGAACTCCCGCGATCCGACATGGATCACGGCCACGCCGATGTCGTTGTGGAAGTGCGGTACCGCTTTGTCAGCCATCGCGTTCCTGCCTGCCGCCTCGGTGGCGGGCTCCATCCTATCCGCGCCGGGGCCGTCAGGCCACGGACGGCCATGCCTCTAGCCGCTCGCGGGGCGCAATCCTAGTGCGCGTTGCGCGCCTTCGGGTTGGCGCGCCCGCCCGCGCGCCGTACATAGGGCGTTCGAGACCGACGGCTTCACGAAGACCCCTCCCCGATGACCCAGCAAGAGCAAGCGTCCGCGCAAGGCGCGCGCCGCGCCCCCGAACCGCCGATCCACGGCCCGGAGGACTTCGAGGGCATGCGCCGCGCCGGCCGCCTGACGGCGGAGGCGCTCGACATCCTGATGGAGGCGGTCGCTCCCGGCGTCACCACGGAGCACCTCGACCGGCTCGCCTACACCTTCGCGATGGACCACGGCGCCTACCCGGCCTCGCTGTTCTACCGGGGCTACCCGAGATCGATCTGCACCTCGATCAACCACGTCGTCTGCCACGGCATCCCGAACGACAAGCCGCTGCGCGAGGGCGACATCGTCAACCTCGACATCTGCCTGATCCTCGACGGCTGGCACGGCGATTCGAGCCGGATGGCCTTTGTCGGCGAGGTGCCCCGCAAGGCGCAGCGCCTGTGCGAGATCACCTACGAGGCGCTGATGCGCGGCATCGCGGCGATCAGGCCGGGCGGCTCGACGAACGACATCGGCCGCGCGATCCAGGCCTTCGCCGAGGCCGAGCGCTGCTCGGTGGTGCGCGACTTCTGCGGCCACGGCCTCGGCCGCATCTACCACGACGCGCCGACCATCCTGCACTACGTCGAGCCGAGCTACGACGTCCCCCTGAAGCCCGGCCAGTTCTTCACGGTGGAGCCGATGATCAATCTCGGCCGCCCCGCCGTGAAGGTGCTCTCCGACGGCTGGACGGCGGTGACCCGCGACCGCTCGCTGTCGGCGCAGTTCGAGCACACGGTCGCGGTGACGGAGACGGGCGTCGAGATCTTCACGGTCTCGCCCAAGGGCCTGCACCAGCCGACGAATCCGCTGGCCTGAGGCGCCTTCCGTGAAGCGGCCGGCGCCGGGCGCCGATCTCCTGAGCGACGCCGTCGCGCCGGCGGCGGAGACCGGCGAGGCGCCGCATTATCTCGGGCATCGCGACCGCCTGCGCGCCCGCTTCGCGCAAGGCGGCGCCGACGCGCTGCCCGACTACGAACTCCTCGAGCTCGCCCTGTTCCGGGCGATCCCGCGCCGGGACGTGAAGCCGCTCGCCAAGGCCCTGATCCGCCGCTTCGGCAGCTTCGCCGAGGTGGTCAGCGCCGAGCCCGCGCGGCTCGCCGAGATCGACGGGATCGGGCCCGGCGTGATCGCGGACCTGAAGCTCATCGAGGCGGCCGGCCACCGGCTCGCCCGCGGCGCCATCGCGGAGCGACCGCTCCTCTCCTCCTGGGCCGCCGTGCTCGACTATTGCCGCGCCACCATGGCGTTCTCGCCGCGCGAGCAGTTCCGCATCCTGTTCCTCGACAAGCGCAACCACCTCATCGCCGACGAGGTGCAGGGGCGCGGCACGGTGGACCACACGCCGGTCTATCCGCGCGAGGTGGCCCGCCGCTCGCTGGAGCTGTCGGCGACCGCCATCATCCTGGCGCACAACCACCCCTCGGGCGATCCGGCCCCCTCGGCCGCGGACGTGAAGATGACGCGCGAAATCATCGGCGTGCTCGACCCGCTCAGGATCGTCGTCCACGACCACATCATCCTCGGCCGCAACGGGCATTCGAGCCTCAAGGGCCTGAAGCTGATCTGAGCGTACGCTTCCGGATATTTCGGGCCGGCCGGCGGAATCGATCGGACCGGCCACGAGATCTCGCCGGCACCGGGGCCATTCCTGCACGGAAGCGGCGCTGCATTGTCTCGTTCGCGCGGCTTTTACTGGCCTGTTCAGGCGCTCATCGGTCGACACGCCCCGCTCCGCCGCGTTGTGTGCGGCTTTGTCGTGGCCCTCTTAACCCTTTGCGTGGCGCGCCTCTTGCCTCTAGCCTGAGGTGTCAGGGAGGCAGGCAATGGCGCGCGCGGCGTTCGACGAGATGACCGGTGGCGACATCGGCGCGATGGACCCTACGGCGGTCCGCGAGGCCTACGGCCAGCTCAAGACCTGGCTCGACTCGACCCCGCCCGAGCATTTCAACACCCGGCGCAGCCAGGCGGAACTGCTCTTCCGGCGCATCGGCATCACCTTCGCGGTCTACGGCGACAACGAATCGACCGAGCGGCTGATCCCCTTCGACATCATCCCCCGGGTCCTGACGAAGCCCGAATGGGGGTTCCTGGAGCGCGGCCTCAAGCAGCGCGTGACCGCCATCAACGCGTTCCTCAGCGACATTTACGGGCCGCAAGACTGCATCAAGGCCGGCATCATCCCGGCCGACCTCGTCTACCGGAACGCCCATTACCGCATGGAGATGCGGGCGTTCCGGGTGCCGCACGACCTCTACGTGCACATCGCCGGCATCGACATCGTGCGGACCGGCGAGAACGACTTCTTCGTGCTGGAGGACAATGCCCGCATCCCGTCGGGCGTCTCCTACATGCTGGAGAACCGCGAGGTGATGCTGCGCCTCTTCCCGGACCTGTTCTCGCGCCATCGCGTGGCGCCGGTGGAGAACTATCCCGACGCGCTGCTCGCGACCCTGCGCAGCCTCGCGCCCACGACCGCGACCCGCGATCCCACCGTCGTCCTGCTCACGCCGGGGCGCTACAACTCGGCCTTCTACGAGCATTCCTTCCTGGCCGACAAGCTCGGCGTCGAGCTCGTCGAGGCGTCCGACCTCTTCACCAAGGACGACGTCGTCTACATGCGCACCACCGAGGGACCGCGCCGGGTCGACGTGATCTACCGCCGCCTCGACGACGACTTCCTCGACCCGCTGGTGTTCCGGCCCGACTCCGTGCTCGGCGTGCCGGGCATCATGAACGCCTACGAACGCGGCTCGGTGACGCTCGCCAACGCCGTCGGCACCGGCATCTCCGACGACAAGGCGGTCTACAGCTACATGCCGGAGATCGTGAAGTTCTTCACCGGCGAGGAGCCGATCCTGCACAACGTGCCGACCTATCGCTGCCGCGAGAAGGAGGCCTTCGCCTACGTGATGGACAACCTGCACGAACTCGTCGTGAAGGAGGTGAACGGATCCGGCGGCTACGGCATGCTGGTGGGGCCGCACGCCACCAAGCGCGAGATCGAGGAATTCGGGCGCCGCCTGCGCCACGCGCCGGAGGGCTTCATCGCGCAGCCGACGCTCTCGCTCTCCACCTGCCCGACCTTCGTCGCCTCCGGCGTCGCGCCGCGCCACGTCGACCTGCGGCCCTTCGTGCTCTGCGGCGCGGACGAGATCCGGATCGTGCCGGGCGGCCTCACCCGCGTCGCGCTCAAGGAGGGCTCGCTCGTGGTGAATTCGAGCCAGGGCGGCGGCACCAAGGACACCTGGGTCCTCGATGCCTGACGTCCGCCTGAAAATTGGGCAGGCGAACCTGCCCTGATCCGAGGCATTTTTCGCCGTCGGCCGCCCCGGCGGCCGCGGCCTTCGTAGCGAAGATCCCATGCTGTCCAGGACCGCCGACAACCTCTACTGGCTCTCGCGCTACGTCGAGCGCGCCGAGTTCGTGGCCCGCATCCTCGACGCGGCGCACCGCCTCGCCTCGCTGCCCACCGCCTATGGCGGCGGCGAGACGAACGAGTGGGCCTCCGCGCTCGCCTCCGCCGGCGACACCGCGGTGTTCAAGCCGCTCTACGACGGCATCAACGCCGACACGGTCAGCAACTTCCTGGCCTTCAGCCCGCTCAATCCCTCATCGATCCGCAGCTGCATCGAGACGGCGCGGGAGAACGCCCGCAGCGTGCGGACGGCGCTCACCACCGAGATGTGGGACACGATCAACGGCGCCTGGCTGGAACTGCGCAACTACGAGGGGCGCGACCTCAACCGCGAGGAATTCTCGCGCTTCCTGGACTGGGTGAAGGGCATCTCGCTGACCTTCGACGGCTCGGCCTACCGGACGATGCTGCGCAACGACGCCTACTGGTTCACGCGGCTCGGCACCGCCATCGAGCGGGCCGACAACACGGCCCGCATCCTCGACGTGAAGTACCAGATCCTGCTGCCGGCCCACGAGAAGGTCGGCGGCAGCCTCGACTACTTCCAGTGGACGACGATCCTGCGCGAGGTCTCGGCCTTCAACGCCTATCACTGGGTCTACCGCGAGAGCATCAAGCCGCTGCTGGTGGCCGACCTCCTGATCCTCAACCGCCAGATGCCGCGCTCCTTCGCGAACTGCTACGGCGTCCTCGTGGAGCATCTCGACCTGATCGCCGACGCCTACGGCCGCCGCGGCGCGAGCCAGCGGCTGGCGGGCAACCTGCTCGCGCGGCTGGAGAGCGAGGACATCGACCGGGTCTTCGCCGCGGGCCTGCACGAATTCGTCAGCGCCTTCATCGAGGAGAACAACCGGGTCGGCGAGGCGATCATCGCGCAGTACCTTGTCTGACGAGGACGCCTTGTCGAGGCTCCGGGCCTGAGGCTACCCTTGAAAACCAAGCAATTCCGCAACGCGTTACGGCTGGTCCCGTGCCGGCGGAAGCGGTTCTGAACGGCAGTATCCAGGCATGCGCATCCGCCTCGTCCACGAGACCATCTACGCCTACGAGCAACCGGCGCGCGGGCTGATCCAGGTCATGCGGCTGACCCCGCGCGACCATGACGGACAGTACGTGCGGCGCTGGCGCATCGAGCCCTCGGTGGACGGGCGGATGACCGAGCGCGAGGACGGGTTCGGGAACATCGTGCACTGGTTCACGCCGGACGAGCCGGCCGACGCCCTGACGGTCCGGGTCTCCGGTGAAGTCGACACGAACGAGACGCACGGCATCGTGCGGGGCGCGGTGGAGCGCCTGCCCGACCTGTTCTACCTCCGCGAGACCGACCTCGTCTCGCCGAGCGACGAGATCCAGGAACTGGCCGAGCGTACGCAGGCCGCGGGGGACCGGTCGGTGCTGCCCTGCCTGCATCGCCTGCTCGCCGCCGTGCACGACCACATGGATTTCGAGCCGGGCCCGGCCAGCGCGAGCACGACGGCGGCACGGTCCTTCGAGGCCGGAAAGGGCGTCTGCCAGGACCTCACCCACGTCTTCATCGCGGCCGCCCGCCACCTCGGGATCCCGACCCGCTACGTCTCGGGCTACTTTCACCGCCGCGACGGGACGGCCGAGCAGGAGGCCGGGCACGCCTGGGCCGAGGCGCTGGTGCCCGACCTCGGCTGGGTCGGGTTCGACCCGTCACAGGGTCTCGGCACGGACGAGGCCTATATCCGGGTGGCGATCGGCCTCGACTATCTCGGGGCCGCGCCGATCCGCGGCAGCCGCACGGGCGGCGGCACCGAGACCCTGGACGTGCGCCTCCGCGTCGAGCCGGCACAGGCGCAGGTCCAGCAGCGGCAGAGCCAGGCCTGACCGTTTTTCGTCCGACCCGGCCGCCCCCCTGCACGCGATCCGTGCGGGCGCATGAGCTCCCAGGATCGCACATCGTGACGGGCGACAGACTTCTGGATGTGGCCCGCCCCTCTCCCGTCCTGGCTTGGCGTTTCACCCATCGCGGTCGGCGATGATCCTGTGACACACGCCGCGCTTCCCCTCCCGCTGGGAGGAGCGGCGCGTCGCGAGGCGTGAGCGCGCAAGCCCGCCGAGAGACGGCCTGGGATAGGCGGCGACCCTTCCGGATCACGCGTCCCCGCGCCCGGTCCAATCCGCGAACGCAACCTCTCCCGCAGGGGAGTGTCGGATCGATCGCCATCCGCGCCGCGTCCGGGCAGGCGCGGCATGCTGGTCACATCCGCCGAGCGTTGCGATCGTAAATTGTCTCACGCCCGGCGACGCGCTCGGGACGCGAAAGTATCGCGCCTGATCTCGCGCCCACGCAGACAAACATTACCTAAGCGATCTTTTGACTGGTAAATATCGTTCTGGTTGCCAAGTTTCTCGCCTAGAGCGGCCCGCACCAGGAACGAAGGCAACGCGTTCGGAATGTCCACACGCGGGCAAAGGCTTGTCGAGGCGATGAAGTTGCGCGGGATTCAGAAACAATTCGCACTGGCCTATAACGTCAACGTCAACGAGAGCACGATCACGCGATGGAAGAACGACGGGCCGATGTCGATCGATAACGCAATATCCGTATGCCAGTACCTGGATATATCGCTTGACTGGTTCTTAACGGGGAACGGCTTGATCGATCAGCACAAGCTGACATCGTCTCCCAGCATTGATGCGGATGACAACCTCGTGGCGTCGTTCCGGCCGCTGACACACCTCATGACCGAAACGTCGAGATCGCTACTCTTGAGGTTCTTCGATTCTCTCGCCGACCGCTGAGGCCGCGCGGCGCCGCAAATTGCACGTTGCGCAAGACTATTCTTCAGATATTGCCTGCAAAGCAATTCCCAACGGAACACACGAAAATAATCCGATCTATGATCGCTGCGGGTGAAGCATCGAGCAAAACTCTCGATGAGCCCAACATGATCATAGCAGGATATTGCGATGCCAACTCCAATCACGATCAATGTGAGGAATAACAGCCTCTCAGCGCAGAGCTTCTTCTTTTTCCAAGCGCCCGCGATCTATAGCGGCGGCTCGGAATTCTATACTAATAGCCTCTATACGCAGACCCTGCTTCCGTATAGCCAGTCCGGCGCGGTGCTGACATTCTCGCTGGTCCTCCAGTTTCTCGCCGGGGTTCAGCAGCAGGTCCAGCCGCCCGTCGTCGGTCAGCCGTCCGGGCAGCTCGCGGCGAGCCAGCCGATCGGCCTGACGCCGGCGCCCGGCGGGGCGCCCACGAACAACACGACGACGATGATCCTTCCGTCGTTGGGATTGACGATCCCGGTCTCGACGCAGGGTCCTCAGCCGGGGTCGTTCCGGATCGTCACGCCGCCCTTCAATCCCGCCCTGCAGAGCTACAATGCCGGCTCAGCGATCCAGAACGTGTCCGGCGGCATCACGCTCTCGAACTTCGTGACGGCGTTGCCGAACAGCAATCTCGACTGCCAGCCGGTGCTGCAATTCTACGTCGCGACCGGAAACTACACGCCCGGCACCGTGATGAATTTCACCTCCTCGTCGGCGACGGCCGCGCTCTGCGACGCGACGCCGGGCTATCAGTCGTTCAACGTCACCTATAATTCGGACGGCACCTGGACCGTGCAGCCCTCCGCAGCGCTCCGCGTCTCGCGCGCGAACGCGCCACCGATCGCGCCGCCTGTCGCGCCGCCGAATGCCGAGATCCTGAACGAGGCGGGAACCGGCGTGGTGGCGCAGGGTTACGCGGGCAACTTCAACGCTCCGGTCATGGTCACGGACCTCGTTCCCCCGAACTCGGTCGACCGCCTCAAGGAGTACCAGGTCGGTCCGGTCGGCGGTCCCTATCGGGGACGCACTTGCACGTATGTCGATTACCTGACCGACAGTGCGACCTTCAGCTGAACCCGGATGCGGGCGGACGCGATCCGACCTCATGACGACGCCGTGCGGCGGCAGACCGCCCGGACCGCCGATTGAGCCGCTGATCCGCGTGGCCCGCAGCGACCTCGGGTTGCCGAGCGTGTGATCCGGGCGGCCCCGGGAGCGAGAATCGCGCCCCGGGGCCGTGGCCTTTCGCCTGTCACGGCGCCGAACGGGCCGAGGTCAGCGGCGGTCGGCGTGCGGTCCGGCTGGCCTGCACGGTGGCGGCCCCGGTGAAGGGCACCCTTGCCAGTCTGGAATCGACGTGCCATCGGGCTTCTTCCACGCCGGATCCTGTCCCAGGCCATTCGCGATGACCTATTGCGTCGGACTCCTCGTCGAAGATGGCCTCGTGATGATCGCCGACACCCGCACCAATGCGGGGCTCGACGACATCTCGACCTACCGCAAGCTTCATCACTTCAACGTGCCCGGCGAGCGGGTGATGATGCTGGCCTCGGCCGGCAACCTGTCGGTGACGCAATCCGTCCTGAGCCTGCTCGCCGAAGGCGTCGAGGGCGACGACGGCGAGCCCAGGATGAGGCTCGTCGAGGCGCCGACCATGTTCCAGGCGGCCCAGCTGATCGGCCGCGCCATCCGGCGTGTGCGGACGATCGAGAAGGACGGGTTCGAGGCAGCGAACCTGCGCTTCTCGGTCTCTCTCCTGTTCGGCGGCCAGATCGGCGTCGAGCCGATGCGCCTGTTCCTGATCTACTCGGCCGGCAACTTCATCGAGTGCAGCGGCGACGCGCCCTTCCTGCAGATCGGCGAGCACAAGTACGGCAAGCCGATCCTCGATCGCGCGGTGAAGTTCCAGACCGATCTCTACGACGCCCTCAAGGTCGGGCTCGTCTCGATGGACTCGACCATGCGGTCGAATCTCGGCGTGGGCCTGCCCATCGACATCGCGGTCGCCCGCCGCGGGGCCCTCGACCTCGAGGTCAACCACCGCATCGAGGCCGGGGAAACCTACTTCCACGACCTGCGCGAGCGCTGGTCCGCGGCCCTGCGGGCGGCCCACCGGGCGATCCCGCGGCCGCCCTACGGTCCGGCGCCGAAATAGGGCCGGGGCGCGCCGGCCGGTCAGGCCGCGGGCGGCAGGCGCGGCGGGTTCTCGGCTCCGGTCGGGTCCCCGCGCTCCCAGGCGCCCAGGAACGCCCGCGTCGCGGCGGCCGGATCGCGCGCCCGCATCAGCCCGCCCATCACGGCGATGCCGGCCGCGCCGGCCGCGCGGCAAGCGGAGGCGTTACCCGCCCCGACGCCACCGAGGGCGAGGACCGGCAGGCCGTGCGCCGCCGCCGCGGCGCGAAGCCCGGCAAGCCCGAGGGCCGGGCCGTAGCCGGGCTTGCTCGCGGTCTCGAAGATCGGGCTCAGCGTCACGTAATCGGCGCCGGCCGCGGCGATCTCGGCGAGTTCGGACGGTCCGTGCGCCGAGACGCCGATCAGCGAAGCCGGGGCCAGGATCCTGCGGGCGGCCGCGATCGCCCGCGGCCGCGTCCCCCCGGGCAGGTGCACGCCGTCGGCGCCGATGGCGGCGGCGAGCGCGGCGTCCCGGCCGATCGTGAGGCTGGCGCCGGCCGCGCGCGCGAGCGCCAGCAGGCTCTCGGCGAGGCCGCGCCGCGCGGCCGGGTCGAGGTCGGGATCGCGCAGCCAGATCCAGCGCCCGCCGCCATCGAGGATCGCCCGCACGGTGTCCGCGAGGCCCGCGGCGCGCCCGTGCCGGTCGGTGACCGCGAGGAGCGCCGCCGGCAGGCTCACGAGCCGACGAGGCCGAGCTGGGGGCTCGACGGCTCGGCCCGGCCGCGGCGGGGGATGCGGCCCGCGAGATGCGCCTGCCGCCCGGCCTCGACGGCGTGGCGCATCGCCCGCGCCATCCGGACCGGGTCGTCGGCCCTCGCCACCGCCGTGTTGATCAGGCAGGCGGCGGCGCCGAGCTCCATGGCGATGACGGCGTCCGAGGCGGTGCCGATGCCGGCATCGACGATCACCGGCACGCCGGCGCGGCGGCAGATCAGCTCGATATTGGCCGGATTCGCCACGCCCATGCCCGACCCGATCAGCGAGCCCATCGGCATCACGGCGGCGCAGCCGATATCCTGCAGGCGCTGGCAGGTGACGGGATCGTCGTTGCAGTAGGGCAGAACCACGAAGCCGTCATCCACGAGATGGCGGCACGCCTCGATCAGCTCGGCGACGTCCGGATAGAGGGTCTCGCGGTCGCCGATGACCTCGACCTTGATCCAGTTGGTGTCGAGTGCCTCGCGGGCGAGCTCGGCCGTCATGATGGCGTCGCGGGCCGTCTCGCAGCCCGCGGTGTTCGGCAGGAAGCGGTAGCCCTTCAGCATCCGCACCGTGTCGGAGCCGTGGCCCTGCAGCGAGACGCGGCGGATCGAGGCGGTGACCATCTCGGCGCCCGAGGCCGCGACGGCGTCGCGCATGATGGCCTGCGTCGGGTAGCCGGCGGTGCCGATCAGGAGGCGCGAGGAGAGCCGCACGCCCGCGATGACGAGGGCGTCGTCGTCCGGCGCGCGCAGCGGCGTGACGGTGTCGACGGTGTCGGTCGAACTCATGGCTCCTAGCCTCCCTGCATGGCGCGGACGATCTCGACGCGGTCGCCCTCGGCGACCGGCGTCCGGGCCCAGTCGCGGCGGCGCACGACCCGGCCGTTCAGCGCGATGGCGATGCCCTGCGGGCCCTCGATGCCGGTCTCCTCGGCCTCGACGCGGAACAGGGCCTCGATGTCGGCGGCCTCGCACTCGCGGGGCTGCCCGTTGACGGTGAGCTTCATGCCGATGCCCTCAGGGTGCCGGTGCGGGCGAACCGGGACAGTCCGAAATCGCGGGCGAAGGCCGGCACTGCGCCGGTCTCGACCAGGGAAGCGACCGCCTCGGCGGTCGCCGGGCCGAGGAGATAGCCGTTGCGGTGATGCCCGGTCGCCACGACGAGGCCGGGGGCGATCTCGCCGATGATCGGCGCGTCGTCGTCCGAGGTCGGGCGGTAGCCGCTCCAGACCGCGTCGACCTCCATCTCCTCGATGCCGGGCAGGACCCGGCGCGCGCCCTCGAGCAGGGCGTAGAGCCCGCCCGCCGTGACGCCCTCGCGAAATCCGCAATCCTCGACCGTGGCGCCGACGATGAGGTGGCCGTCGCCCTTCGGGGCCATGTGGATCTGCTCGGTCCAGACCATGTGCCCGAGCGTGCCGGTGCGCCGCGTGGTCCTGAGCGCCAGCGACTGGCCCTTGATCGGGCGCACGGGCAGGCTCAGGGGTTCGGGCAGGAGGCTCCCCGCCCCGCTCCAGGCGCCGGCCGCCAGGATCACTGTCCCGGCCGCGATCGGGCCGGCTCGCGTGCGCAGGCCGGTGACGCGCCCGTTCGTCCAGTCGAGCGCCTCCGCGGCGCATCGCTCGACGATCGTGACGCCCGCCCGCCGGCAGGCCTCGGTGAGCGCCGCCATGACGAGGCGCGGGTCGACCTGGTGGTCGAGCGGGCAGAACACGCCGGCCGTGACGGAGGGGCGCAGCGCCGGCTCGCGGCGGCGGACCTCGCTCCCGGCGAGCCACTGCGCCGCGACGCCCGAGCGCCGCTGAAGGTCGTAGCGGAAGCGCAGGCGCTCCACCTCGTCCCGCCCGATCGCGAGCACCAAGGTGCCCTCCTGACGGTAGTCGATATCGGTGCCCGAGGCGGCCTGCAGCGCGTCCCGGAAGGCCGGCCAGCGGCGCAGGCTGTCCAGCGCCAGAGGCAGCAGCAGATCGGAACCGGGCTCGTGCTCGGCCGCGGGCGCCAGCATGCCGGTGGCGGCGAGGCTCGCGCCGGCCCCCACCGTCTCGCGCTCGACCACGGTGACCGAGCGCCCGCTCTCCGCGAGCCTCCATGCGGCCGACAGGCCGATCAGGCCGGCACCGACCACCACGATGTCGGCGCGCTCCGGCAGGCCGGCAGCGGCAAGGGTCGAGGGCGCCGCACGGCGCTGTCCGATGGGTGATGTCGGCACGGATGCCAAGACGAGATCTCCGCGATGGCCCGCAGAGATTGGTGTCCCTCAGCTTCTCTCGGAAGCAACCGGGTCTTCGGGAAACCCGCGGTCCAATCCCTACGCCGGTATGAGCCGGATCAGGTTCGAAGGATTTCCGCGCCGCCATCCTGCCGGATGGCCCATCGGTTTCTCAGCCCCTTGCCGGGGATCTCCCTGGAACGCCCCTAGATTGGGGCGTGGCTCTCGCCGGGTCAAGCCCGCTTCAGGCAGGCGGCGGGCTTGCGGCCGGGCCGGTAGACCAGCATCGGCTCCGGGAAGCCATCGAGGACGTGCTCGCCCAGGGGCTCGGGATCGCCCCAGAGGAAGTCCACGAAGGGCTTGGACATCAGGAGCGGCTCGCCGAGGGTCCGGTTCAGCCGGGCGATGCGGCTCGCGAGGTTGACGTCGCGGCCGATCACCGTGAAGTCGAGGCGCGCACCGGAGCCGACATTGCCGTAGGCCGCCTCGCCGTGATGGAGCGCGATGCCGGCCGCCACGGGATTGGCGAAGCGGCCGAGGCCGTTCGCCTCGTCGAGCGCCGCGAGGGCCGCCTGGGCGGCCGTCAGAGCCCCCTTGGCGGCGCCGCCGAGATCGTCGCCGGGCTCGCGGAAGATCGCGAGGAGCCCGTCGCCCAGATACTTGAGCACCTCGCCGCCCTCGCGCTCGATGGCCGGCACGAGGCAGTCGAAGAAGATGTTCAGGAGGTCGACCGCCTCCTCGGGCGTCATGTCGGCGGAGATGTGCGTGTAGTCGCGCATGTCCGCGAACAGGATCGCCGAGCGGATGCGCTGGACATGGCCCCGGCGGATCGAGCCCGACAGGATCGCCCGGTGCGGCTCGTCGCCGACATAGATCCTGAGCACCTGGTCGAGCTGCTTGTTGATGAGGCGCATCTCCATCACGGCCGCGAGCGTGGGCATGATGAAGCGCAGGATCGCGATGTCGTCGTCGCGAAAACCCGCCTTCGCGCGGGTGGCGAAGGTGATGCCGTTGCGCGCGCCGTTCGTGAAGATCAGCGGCGCGACGAGATAGTGCCGATACCCCGCCGCCCTCAGCTCCGGCAGGATCGCGTAACGGTCGGCGGGCGTCTCGTCGAGGTCGAGGATGAGCCACTCGCCGGTCTGGTGCACCGTGTAGAAGGGGCTGGCCCGGTAGGCGTTGTCCGAGGCCTCGCCGTGCGGGAACAGGCGCACCGTCGCGCCCTCCTCGCGGCTCCACGAGCGGCCGACGCCGGCATATTCCGAGTGCAGGGTGTCGATCGCCGTGCTCGCCCGGTCGACCGGCACGTCGAGCTCGTTCAGGCGCTCGGCGAGACCCGCCAGGAGATCGTCCGCCGCGAGCACACGGGTGCCCTCGCTCAGCAGCCAGTCCCGCAGGGCGACGCATTCCTGGAGCAGGCCGAACGGCACGCCCTCGGCCTCCGAGCCGTCGGCTTCGGCGGTCGGCGAGGGCGGCGACTTCTGTGGGCCAAGGTCGAGCATACGGCCAAGGTGGTGGTGCGGCGGGCGGTCAGCAATGGTCGCGCACGGAATCGCGACACGCGGACAATACTGTCGGTTGTCCGAAACCAGAAATAGGGGCGCGGCTTTCAGGTTCAGCCACCTCCACGCGCTTCTCCTCGCCGCGGATCTCAGGCTCGGCCGGGATACTCCCTCGCCTGCCCAGGTCGGGCAGGATCGGTCCGCGCGGGGACGGGAAGGGCGTCGCGGCCCGACAGCTCGTCACCCGACAGCTCGTCACCCGACGCGACGCGCCGTCGGCAAACCCGCACGGGCGGGCGCCAAGCCGTTCCCGCGCGCCGCCGGGCGAACCCGCGCGCTCGCCCTGGAACGGGCCCGCCCCCGCTCAGTTGTCGAGGAAGCTCCGGAGCTTGCGCGAGCGGCTCGGGTGCTTGAGCTTGCGCAACGCCTTCGCCTCGATCTGGCGGATGCGCTCGCGGGTCACCGAGAATTGCTGGCCGACCTCCTCCAGGGTGTGATCGGTGTTCATGCCGATGCCGAAGCGCATGCGCAGCACGCGCTCCTCGCGCGGCGTCAGCGACGCGAGCACGCGCGTCGTCGTCTCGCGAAGATTGCTCTGGATCGCCGCGTCGATCGGCAGGACGACGTTCTTGTCCTCGATGAAGTCGCCGAGGTGCGAATCCTCCTCGTCGCCGATCGGCGTCTCCAGCGAGATCGGCTCCTTGGCGATCTTCAGGACCTTGCGCACCTTTTCCAGCGGCATGGCCAATTTCTCGGCCAGTTCCTCCGGAGTCGGCTCGCGGCCGATCTCGTGCAGCATCTGGCGCGAGGTCCGGACGATCTTGTTGATCGTCTCGATCATATGCACCGGGATGCGGATGGTACGGGCCTGGTCGGCGATCGAGCGGGTGATCGCCTGCCGGATCCACCAGGTGGCGTAGGTCGAGAACTTGTAGCCGCGGCGATACTCGAACTTATCGACGGCCTTCATCAGGCCGATATTGCCTTCCTGGATCAGGTCTAGGAACTGCAGGCCGCGGTTGGTGTACTTCTTGGCGATCGAGATCACGAGCCGGAGGTTGGCCTCGATCATCTCCTTCTTGGCCTGGCGGGCTTCGCGCTCGCCCTTCTGGACCATATTGACGATCTTGCGGTACTCGCCGATCTCCAGGCCGGTCTCGGAGGCGAGCGTCAGGATCTGCTCGCGCAGGTCCGCGACCTGCCGGCCGCCCTTCTCGACGAGGTTCTTCCAGCCCTTTCCGCCGAGCGTCCCGACCCGGTCCATCCAGTTCGGATCGAGCTCCCAGCCCTGGTAGTGGCGCAGGAACTCGTCGCGGGCGACCCCGTGGCTCTCGGCGTAGCGCATCAGCCGGCCCTCGTGGGAGAGGAGCCGCTTGTTGATGTCGTAGAGCTGCTCGACCAGCGCCTCGATGCGGTTGTTGTTGAGCGAGAGCGACTTCACGTCGGCGACGACGACGTCCTTCAGCTCGTTGCGCTTCTGGTCCTGGCTGCGCGTCGCCTCGCCGCCACCCGCCTTCAGCTCGGCATGCTCGTTCTGGAGCCTGCGCAGCTTGCGGTAATTGTCGGCGATCGCGTCGAACGTCTCGAGGACGCGCGGCTTGATCTCGGCCTCCATCGCGGCGAGCGAGACGTTGTTCTCCATGTCGTCGTCGTCGTCGCCGCCCTCGGGCGGCGCCGGGGGCTCGCCGTCGCCCTCCTCGCCCTCCTCGCCCTCCTCGCCCTCGGCGATCTGCGGCGCGTTCTTGCCGTCGGGGCCGGCATAGGTGGCTTCGAGGTCGATGATGTCGCGCAGCAGCACCTTGCCGTCGACGAGCTCGTCGCGCCAGATGATGATGGCCTGGAAGGTCAGCGGGCTCTCGCAGAGGCCCGCGATCATCGCCTCGCGCCCCGCCTCGATGCGCTTGGCGATGGCGATCTCGCCCTCGCGGGAGAGGAGCTCCACGGAGCCCATCTCGCGCAGGTACATGCGCACGGGATCGTCCGTGCGGTCGGTCGGCTCCTTGGTGGTGGTCGCGACGGCGACGGCCCGCGCGGGCGACACCTCGGCAACCTCCGTGCCCTCGGCCGCCTCGTCATCCTCGGCCGCCTCGCCGTTCGCCGGGCGCTCGCCCGCTGCCTCGTCGGTCTCCTCCGCCTCGACGACGTTGATGCCCATCTCGGAGAGTTGGGCCAGCACGTCCTCGATCTGGTCCGGGTCCGATTGCCCATCGGGCAGGACCTCGTTGACCTCCTCGTAGGTGACGTAGCCGCGCTTCTTGGCGAGCTTCACCATCCGCTTGACCGAGGCATCCGTCAGGTCGAGAAGCGGCCCGTCGGTCTGCTGTTCCGGAGCGGTGTCCGTCTCGTCCCGTTCAGTTGCCTTCGTCGCCATGATCAGCCTATTGTTTTCGTGGCCGCGTGATGCAGGGGCTTTGGGGCTGCTCTCCGCCATCGACGCCGCAATGCATGTGAACCCGCGGCCGGTTCGCGCGCCGGCCGCTTCAATCCCAGATCCCGGTATGCAAGCAAGACGCTTGACCGATTGTTAACTATGCGACGCAGACACGTCGCGTCCCCGCCTTTGCACCAGCTTCACGGCGCGGTCGAGTCGGTCGTCTCGGGCAAGTCCGCCTCGGCCTCCGCTCCGGCGATGACGGCCAAGCGCTCCTTGACGTCGCACAGCCACGCGAAGTTGGCCTCGGTTTCCTCCTCGACCAATGCCCGTTCCGCCTGGCGGAGTTCGCTATTTAGCGCTCCCGCCTTGCGGTGCAAGATCACGGCCTGACGCAATGCGTCTTCGAGACGCAGCGGATCCGCGTGCGGATCGAGCGCCCAGCGGTCTCCCGGACGCACGCGCGCCGCGAGGCGTGCCGCCGCCGCCTCGAGCCCGGCCCGCTGCAGGCGGTTCCCGACAACGGAGGAGTCGGCCTCGGCGGCATCGGCCGCGCGGTCGAGCAGGAACGAGCGGAGGGCGTGGGCGTCCGGATCCTCGAGTTCGAGCGCGGCGAGGTCCTCGACATTGAGGCCGAGAAGCTCCGGGTGCGCGAGCAGGCTCGCCACGATCATCGCTTCCCGGAAATGACCGCCGCCGGCGAATCCGGTGGAGCGGGCGAGCAGCGGACTCGGGCCCGCGGTCAGCCGGGGCGACGGCGGCGGGTCCCCCGGCCGGCCGGCCCGGCGCTGGAAGCCGTTCGGCCGACCGCCTGGTTGATAAGCGCCGCGCTGATGCCCGGCGCGCGGCGAGAGCGCGCGCAGCCTCTCCTCGATCTCGTCCCGGTAGAAGCGCCGGACGGTCTCGTCGCGGATACCCAGGACGGTCTCGCGCAGGCCCTTGGCGAGGCCCGCCCGACGCTCCGGGGTGTCGCGGGGACCGGCCTCGACGGCGCGCGCCCACAGAATCTCGACGAGGGGCTTGGCCGCGTCCAGCACCCGGTCGAGCGCCGCCGAGCCGCCGGAGCGCAGCAGGTCGTCCGGATCCTGTCCTTCCGGCAGCAGGGCGAAGCGCAGCGACTTTCCGGGCTCCAGCAGCGGCAGCGCCACGTCGAGCGCCCGGAAGGCGGCGCGCTGACCGGCACCGTCGCCGTCGAAGCAGAGCACCGGCTCGTCGGCGTGGCGCCACAGGAGGGCGACCTGCTCCTCGGTGAGCGCGGTGCCGAGGGAGGCGACCACGTTCGGATGTCCGCCCATCGTCATGGCGATGGCGTCGACGTAGCCCTCCACCGCGACGATCGTGCCGCGCTCGTGCGCGGGCTTGCGGGCCTGGTGCAGGTTGTAGAGCCCCTGGCCCTTGTGGAAGAGCGGGGTCTCGGGGGAGTTCAGGTACTTCGCCTTCGCGTCCGCCTGCATGGCCCGGCCGCCGAATGCGATGACGCGCCCGCGCAGGTCGGCGATCGGGAACATGATCCGATCGCGAAACCGGTCGTAGGGGACGGCGACCCCCTCGCCCGCGTAGAGAAGGCCGAGCTCGGCCATGAGGTCCTTCTCGACGTCCTTGGCGGCGAGGAAGTCGCGCAGGCCGTAGCGCTCGGGCGTGGCGTAGCCGAGCCGGAAGCGGGCGCGGATCTCGCTCCCGAGGCCGCGCCTGTCGAGATAGGCGCGGGCCTGCGCGCCCGCCGGCCCACGCAGGCACTCCTCGTAATAGGCGGCGGCGAGTTCCATCACCTCGACGGCGCCGCGCCGCCGCGTCTCCATCTCGCGCGCATCCGCACTCGGGGCCGGCAGGGCGACGCCGGCCTCGGACGCCAGCCGCTCGACGGCTTCGGGAAAGCTCAAGCCCTCCGTCTCCATCAGGAAGGTGAAGACGTCGCCGTGCTTGCCGGACGAGAAGCAGTGATAGAACTGCTTCTGGTCGTTCACGTAGAAGGAGGGCGTCTTCTCGGCGTTGAACGGCGACAGGCCGCGCCACTCGCGGCCGGCCTTCTTCAGCCGCACGCGCCGGCCGATCACGTCGGAGGCCGGCAGCCGGGCGCGGATCTCTTCCAGGAGGTGGGGCGGGTAGCGCACGCTCAGGTCCGGGCTGACGGGCCGAGCATCATACGGGTTCGCCGCGGCGGAGTCTCAGGCGGGGCGCCGACTGTGCCCGTGATTCACCCCTGAGCCCCGAGGACCGCCTTCACCAGCCCGCTCGCCTTGGCGAAATCCATGCGGCCCGCGTACCGGCCCTTCAGGGCGCCGATGACCTTGCCCATGTCCTTCGGACCGGCGGCCCCGGTCTCGGCGACCGCGGCCTCGATCGCGGCCTTCATCTCGCCGTCGGTCATCTGCTGGGGCAGGAAGCCCGCGATGATGGCGGCCTCCGCCCGTTCGTTCTCGGCGAGCTCGGGGCGGCCGCCCTGATCGTAGACGCCGGCCGATTCGTTGCGCTGCTTGATCATCTTCTGCAGGAGCGAGAGGATCTCCTCGTCTGTGGCAGGCTCCTTGCCGAGGCCGCGCGCCTCGATGTCCTTGTCCTTCAGCGCGGCCTGGATCATCCGCACGGTGGCGAGCCTGCTCTTGTCGCCGGATTTCATGGAAAGTTTCATCTCGGCGGTGAAGCGCTCGCGCAACGACATCGTGGACTCCAATTCGAAAACCTGTTGGGTGGCCTGCAATTGGCGCCGGTTGAGGCGCGGGCGGGCCGGGTCCACATTGACCCCGACGCGGCCCGCTCGGTATGAGCGCGGTTGCGTTTCAAGCCACCCCTGCGCGCCAATCCGAACGGCGCCGGGTCGGCCGGACATAAGCGAGATCACGCCGATGCTGCAAGACGATGGCGCGCCCGCGCATTCCCGCCCCGCGCCCGGGCGGTCATCGCCCGAGCCCTGGGCCGAGCCGCTGGTCACGGCCCTCCTGGTCCTGGCGGATGGAACGGTCCTCGAGGGATTCGGCATCGGCCGGACGGGCGTCGCCGACGGCGAGGTCTGCTTCAACACCGCGATGACGGGCTACCAGGAGATTCTGACCGATCCGTCCTATGCCGGGCAGATCGTCACGTTCACCTTCCCGCATATCGGCAATGTCGGCACCAACGACGAGGATCTGGAGAGCCTCGAAGCGGCGCCGGCTTCCGGCGTGCGCGGCGTGGTGATCGCCTCGGCCGTGACGCAGCCCTCGAACTGGCGCTCATCGAGCCACCTCGACGCGTGGCTCAAGGCCCGCAACATCACGGGCATCACGGGCGTCGACACCCGCGCGCTCACCGCCCTGATCCGCGACCGCGGAATGCCGAACGCGGTGATCGCCAACGATCCGGAGGGCCGATTCGACCGCGAGGCTCTCAAGGCACGGGCGGCCTCACTCGCTCCGATGGAGGGCCTCGACCTCGTGCCTCCCGTGACGAGCCGCGAGAGCCGCGACTGGACCGAGACGGTCTGGGCGGTGAAGGGCGGCTACGGCAAGCGCCAGCTCGGCCAGGGCTTCCGCGTCGTCGCGATCGATTACGGCGTGAAGCGCAACATCCTGCGGCTGCTCGCCGATGCCGGCTGCGACGTGACCGTGGTGCCGGCCACCACCAGCGCCGAGGAGATCCTGGCGCTGAAGCCCGACGGGGTCTTCCTCTCGAACGGCCCCGGCGACCCGGCCGCAACCGGCACCTACGCGGTGCCCGTGATCCGCAAGCTCCTCGACGAGCGTGTGCCGACCTTCGGCATCTGCCTCGGGCACCAGCTCATGGGCCTCGCGCTCGGTGGGCGCACGGTGAAGATGGCGCAGGGCCACCACGGCGCGAACCACCCCGTGAAGGACAAGACCACCGGCAAGGTCGAGATCGTCTCGATGAACCACGGTTTCGCGGTCGATCCGCAGAGCCTGCCGGGCAACGCGGTCGAGACCCACGTCTCGCTCTTCGACGGCTCGAATTGCGGCCTCACCTTGAGCGATCGCCCGGCCTTCTCGGTACAGCACCACCCCGAAGCCTCACCGGGCCCCAAGGACAGCCATTACCTGTTCGAGCGGTTCGTCATGCTGATGCGCGAGAACAGGCCGGAGCCCGAGATGCGTGAGGGCTGAGAGGGACCAAGCGCTGCCATCATGATGGCGCCGGCCGGGCCGCCGGCGTCATAAAAAACTCGGCTTTGCCTCTCAGAACCCGCGGCAACCGCCCCTTAACGACGATACCGCAACGATCGTCCGGGGGCGCTTGGCTGATTGAAGGGGCTGCCGGATGACCTTGGACGACGCGCGCGACGACTTCTCGCGGCTGCATCGCATCTTCACCTTCCATCTGGGCGTCGCGGTCGGGCTGTCGTGGATGACGGCGCTCTACGCCGCCTGCTACGCGCCGTGGGTCCGCAACATCCGCGCCTTGCTCGATCCGACGAGCCTCGATCGCGTCGAGAGCACGCTGTCCTTTCTGTTCGTGATGCCGGCGGTGCTCACGATGGCCTGGATCACGGTCTATTTCGGCCGCGAGGTCATGCGCCGCTCGCAGACCCTGTCCAACCTCGCCCTCGAATTCGCTGCCGCCGCGGCGGTCGCCTTCGGGGTGTTCTATCTCTCGATCGACCGGGCCGTCGCCGCCCTCTACATCGGCCTCTGAGGCCGCCGAGCGGCGCCGGTTGATGGCGCCCGCAAGCGTTTTGTGCCTGCCGACACGGCGGACCGCGAAGAGGCGCCTGGCCCCACAGCCCGCGCCTATCGTGCTCTTTCAAACGTGATCGGCTGCGTGTACACGCGGGCCTCAACGACAATCCACGCCGCACGCGCTCGCCTCGATGCCGCCCCGCTGCCCGCGGCGCCGCGCGAGGTCGGGTGCGCGTGCCTGCAAGAAGGCGTCCGATGCCCAAGCGCACCGACATCTCCTCCATCCTGATCATCGGTGCGGGCCCGATCATCATCGGGCAGGCCTGCGAGTTCGACTATTCCGGCACTCAGGCCTGCAAGGCGCTGCGCGAGGAGGGCTACCGGATCGTCCTCGTCAACTCGAACCCCGCGACCATCATGACCGACCCGGACATGGCGGATGCGACCTATGTCGAGCCGATCACGCCCGAGATCGTCGCCAAGATCATCGAGAAGGAGCGCCCCGACGCGATCCTGCCGACCATGGGCGGCCAGACCGCGCTGAACTGCGCCCTCTCGCTCCAGCGCATGGGCGTGCTCGACAAGTTCGGCGTGCAGATGATCGGCGCCACGGCCGAGGCCATCGACAAGGCAGAAGACCGCCACCTCTTCCGCGATGCGATGACGAAGATCGGCCTGGAGACGCCGAAATCCGCCCTCGCCAACGCCTCGGCCGCCAAGAAGGCCGACCGCGAGAAATACCTCGCGGAATTGGCTCGCATCGAGGCCGCCAGCGCCGATCCCGAGACCCGCAAGGCAGCGCTCGCCGAGTTCGAGCGGAAGTGGCAGGGCGCGGAGGGCGACCGGCGCAAGCGCTACGGCGAGCACGCGCTCGGCCAGGCGCTGATCGCGCTCGCCGAGGTGGGGCTGCCGGCGATCATCCGCCCCTCCTTCACCATGGGCGGCACAGGCGGCGGCATCGCCTACAACCGCGAGGAGTTCCTCGAGATCGTGGAGCGCGGCATCGACGCCTCGCCGACGAACGAGGTTCTGATCGAGGAGAGCGTGCTCGGCTGGAAGGAGTACGAGATGGAAGTCGTCCGCGACAAGGCGGACAACTGCATCATCGTCTGCTCGATCGAGAACGTCGATCCGATGGGGGTGCACACCGGCGATTCGATCACAGTCGCCCCGGCGCTGACGCTCACCGACAAGGAATACCAGGTGATGCGGGACGCCTCGCTCGCGGTGCTCCGCGAGATCGGCGTCGAGACCGGCGGCTCGAACGTGCAGTTCGCGATCGACCCCGAGAACGGGCGCATGATCGTGATCGAGATGAACCCACGCGTGTCGCGCTCCTCGGCGCTGGCCTCGAAGGCCACGGGCTTCCCGATCGCCAAGGTCGCGGCGAAGCTCGCGGTCGGCTACACGCTCGACGAGATCGCCAACGACATCACCGGAGGCGCCACGCCCGCCTCGTTCGAGCCGACGATCGACTACGTCGTCACCAAGATCCCCCGCTTCGCCTTCGAGAAGTTCCCGGGGGCCGAGCCGACGCTGACCACCGCCATGAAGTCGGTCGGCGAGGCGATGGCGATCGGGCGCTGCTTCGCGGAATCGCTGCAGAAGGCCCTGCGCTCACTGGAGACGGGGCTAACCGGGCTCGACGAGATCGAGATCGAGGGCCTCGGCAAGGGCGACGACCACAACGCCATCAAGGCCGCGATCGGCACGCCGACCCCGGACCGTCTCCTCAAGGTCGCGCAGGCTCTGCGCCTCGGCGTCAGCCACGAGGAGGTCCACGCCTCCTGCAAGATCGATCCCTGGTTCCTCGAGCAGCTCCAGGCGATCGTTGATCTCGAGAACCGGGTGAAGGCCCATGGCCTGCCGACGACGCCGGGCGCGTTCCGCCAACTCAAGGCGGCGGGCTTCTCCGACGCGCGCCTCGCCGTGCTCGCGGGAACCGACGAGGCGAGCGTGCACGGGAGGCGCCGGGCGCTGTCGGTGCGGCCGGTCTTCAAGCGGATCGACACCTGCGCGGCCGAGTTCAAGGCGCCGACCGCCTACATGTACTCGACCTACGTCGCGCCCTTCGCCGGGACCGTCGCGGACGAGGCGCAGCCGAGCGAGGCCAGGAAGGTGATCATCCTCGGCGGCGGCCCGAACCGGATCGGCCAGGGCATCGAGTTCGATTATTGCTGCTGCCACGCCTGCTTCGCGCTGTCGGAAGCCGGCTACGAGACCATCATGGTCAATTGCAACCCGGAGACGGTCTCGACCGACTACGACACCTCGGATCGGCTCTACTTCGAGCCGCTCACCGCCGAGGACGTGCTGGAGATCATCGAGACCGAGCGCCAGGCGGGCACGCTCCACGGGGTGATCGTGCAGTTCGGCGGCCAGACGCCGCTCAAGCTCGCCCGGGCGCTCGAGGCCGCGGGCGTGCCGATCCTCGGCACCTCTCCCGACGCGATCGACCTCGCCGAGGACCGCGACCAGTTCAAGCGCCTCCTCGACAAGCTCGGGATGAAGCAGCCGAAGAACGGCATCGCCTACTCGGTGGAGCAGAGCCGGCTGGTCGCGGCCGATCTCGGCTTGCCCTTCGTGGTACGCCCGAGCTACGTGCTCGGCGGGCGCGCCATGGCAATCATCCGCGACGAGACGCAGTTCGCCGACTATCTCCTCGATACGCTGCCGAGCCTGATCCCGTCGGAGGTCAAGGCGCGCTACCCGAACGACAAGACCGGCCAGATCAACACGGTGCTGGGCAAGAACCCGCTCCTGTTCGACCGCTACCTGTCGGACGCGGTCGAGGTCGACGTCGACGCGGTCTGCGACGGCGAGGAGGTCTTCATCGCCGGCATCATGGAGCACATCGAGGAAGCGGGCATTCACTCGGGCGATTCCGCCTGCTCGCTGCCGCCGCGCTCGCTCTCCCCCGAGATCATCGCCGAGCTCGAGAGGCAGACGAAGGCGATGGCGTTGGCCCTCAAGGTCGGCGGCCTGATGAACGTGCAGTTCGCCATCAAGGACGGAACAATCTATGTGCTCGAGGTCAATCCCCGCGCCTCCCGCACCGTGCCGTTCGTCGCCAAGGTGATCGGCAAGCCGATCGCCAAGATCGCGGCGCGGATCATGGCGGGTGAGCGCCTGGCGGGCTTCGGGCTCGCGCCGACGGCGCTGCCGCACGTCGCCGTGAAGGAAGCGGTATTCCCGTTCGCGCGCTTCCCCGGCGTCGACGTGCTGCTCGGCCCCGAGATGCGCTCGACCGGCGAGGTGATCGGCCTCGACGGCGGATTCGGCGTCGCCTTCGCCAAGAGTCAGCTCGGAGCGGGCTCGCCGATGCCGAGGACCGGGACGGTGTTCGTGTCGGTGCGCGACGCCGACAAGGCCCGCATCCTGCCAGCGATCCGCCTCCTCAAGGATCTCGGCTTCACCATCCTGGCGACGGGCGGCACGCAGCGCTTCCTCGTCGAGAACGGCGTTCCGACGGAGCGCATCAACAAGGTGCTGGAGGGCCGGCCGCACGTGGTCGATGCCATCAAGAACGGCGACATCCAGCTCGTCCTCAACACCACCGAGGGAGCCGGTGCGCTGTCCGACTCGCGCTCCCTCCGGCGAGCGGCCCTCTTGCATAAAGTGCCGTACTACACCACTCTAGCCGGCGCGATGGCGGCGGCCGAGGGGATCAAGGCCTACCTCGAGGGCGACCTCCAAGTCCGCGCCTTGCAGGAATACTTCGCGGCCTGAACCTTCTGACGGGACGTGCTTGATGCGTCCCGCGGCGTCCGGGGTTCAGGGCCTTCTCATCATGGCCCGGAGGGAGCGAAGTCGTTCCCGGCCGGGCCTATTCATTGTGGCGCGAGACGATGACGATAGACAAGGTTCCGATCACGGTGCGTGGCTTCGCGGCTCTCGAGGAGGAGCTGAAGCATCGCCAGCAGGTCGAGCGGCAGCGGATCATCCAGGCGATCGCCGAGGCGCGGGCGCTCGGCGACCTCTCGGAGAACGCCGAGTACCACGCTGCCAAGGAGGCGCAGTCCCACAACGAGGGCCGCGTGCTCGAGCTCGAGAGCATGATCTCGCGCGCCGAGGTCATCGACGTCACCAAGCTGTCGGGCAACAAGATCAAGTTCGGCGCGACCGTGAAGCTCGTCGACGAGGACACCGAGGAGGAGAAGACCTACCAGATCGTCGGCGAGCCCGAGGCGGACGTGCGCTCCGGCCGCGTCTCGATCACCTCCCCGATCGCCCGCGCGCTGATCGGCAAGGGCGTCGGCGACACCGTCGAGGTGACGACGCCCGGCGGCGGCAAGTCCTACGAGGTCGTCGGCGTCCAGTACGGCGCCTGAGCGTCATGGCCGCACAGCCCCTACTCCGCCGGATCGCCGGCCTCGCCGCCCTGTTTCTCCTTGGCGGCCCGGCCGCGGCCGGCGACTTCCCGAATCTCAACGGCGCGCGCTTGTCCGACGTGCGCGTCGACGTCCGGCCCCTGATCGCACAGGGAAACGGGCCGCAGGCCGAGGCGCTCCGCGCCGACCTGACGGCCGCGCTCAGGCGCAGCTTCGCCGACCGTCTCGGCGGGCGCGGCCCGAGCCTCGTCGTGCTGATCCGCGGCCTCTCGCTGCGCTCCTATGTCGGTCCCGACCATGGCGGCCGCGGTTTCGGCGGCGGCGGCCAGAACGATTACCTCGACGGCGAGGCACTCCTCGTCGGGCCGCGCGGCGAGATCCTCGGTCGTCATCCCCAGCTCACCGCGACGCCGTCGAGCTACGGCGGCGCCTGGTACGATCCGCTCTCGGAGCGCCGCCGCGTCACGGCCATCGCCGACATCTACGCCGGGTGGCTGCGCCGCCAGCTGCCCGTGGACTGACGTGGCCGACCTCCTCGCCCGACCCCCCTCCGCCGATCCGGCCGCGGGTGAGCCGGCCGCGGCCCGGCCCGACGCGGCCCCGGCCCCGCCGGCCGCTCTCGCCCGCGCGCGGGCCTGGATCGTCACGGACGGGAAGGCCGGCGACGAGAACCAGTGCGTCGGCATCGCCGAAACCCTCGGGCTCGCCTATGAGATCCGGCGCATCCCCGCCCGCGGACCCTTCGGCTGGACCGCCCCCTGGGGCCCGATCGACCCGCGCGAGGCGCCGGGGCGCCAGGCCGGCGCCCTGTCGGGAGATTGTCCCGACATCGTCCTGGCCTCGGGCCGACGCTCGGTGCCCTATCTGCGGGCCCTGCGCCGGGCCGGTGCCGGCCGCACCTTCACCGCCTTCCTCAAGGATCCGCGCACCGGGCACGACAGCGCCGACTTCATCTGGGTGCCCGATTACGACGACCTGCGCGGACCCAACGTCTTCACGACCCTGACGGCCCCCCATCTCGTCACGCCGACCCGGATCGCGGCGGCCCGCGCCAGGCCCGACCCGCGGCTCGCCGACCTCGCAGGCCCCCGCATCGCCGTGCTGATCGGGGGCGACAGCCGCCATCTCAGCTACCGCAAGGCCGACATGAAGCGGCTGCTGGCGGATCTGCGCAAGCTCGCGGGCAGTGGCTGCCGCCTGATGGTGACCGTATCGCGGCGCACGCCGGCCCCGCTGAGCGACGCCCTGCGCAGGCTCGTCGCCGAGACCGGCGGCTTCTTCTGGGACGGGACCGGCGAGAACCCCTACATCCACATGCTGGCTCTCGCCGAGAGCGTCGTCGTGACCTCCGATTCCGCCAACATGGTCAGCGAGGCCGTCAGCACCGGGGCGCCGGTCCTGCTGTTTGACCTGCCGCGTACCTATATCCGGCATCGCCGCATGTTCGCGGGCCTCGCGATGGCCGGTGCGCTCAAGCCCTTCACCGGTCGTTTGGAGGCTCTGGACTACAAGCCGATCGACGCGACGCCCGTGATCGCACGGGCGCTCGCCGAGGCTTACGCGGCGCACCGCACGGCCCGCTGACGGGCCGACGAAACGAGGACGATATGGCCCATACCCACGCCAAGCTCGTGATCATCGGTTCCGGGCCGGCCGGCTACACCGCCGCGATCTACGCCGCCCGCGCCATGGTCGAGCCGCTGCTGATCTCCGGCTTCCAGCCGGGCGGGCAACTGATGATCACCACCGACGTCGAGAACTATCCGGGCTTCGCCGAGGCCATCCAGGGGCCCTGGCTGATGGAGCAGATGCGCCTCCAGGCCGAGCATGTCGGCACCCGGATCGTCTCGGAATACATCACCAAGGTCGATCTGAAGACCCGGCCCTTCCGGCTCGAGGCCGATTCCGGCGAGACCTATTCCTGCGACGCGCTGATCATCGCGACCGGCGCCCAGGCGAAATGGCTCGGGATCCCCTCGGAGGCGAAGTTCCAGGGCGGCGGCGTCTCGGCCTGCGCCACCTGCGACGGCTTCTTCTTCCGCGGCAAGGACGTCGCGGTGGTCGGCGGCGGCAACACGGCCGTCGAGGAGGCGCTCTACCTCGCCAACCTCGCCCGCAAGGTCACGGTGATCCACCGCCGGGGCGAGTTCCGGGCCGAGCGCATCCTGCAGGAGCGTCTGTTCAAGCACCCGAACGTCGAGGTGCGCTGGCATCAGGCCGTCGAGGAGGTCTGCGGCGAGACGCAGCCGGCGCCCGCCGTGACGCATCTGCGCCTCAGGGACACGCGCAGCGGCGCGATCAGCGAGGTGAGAACCGACGGCCTCTTCGTGGCGATCGGCCACCAGCCGGCCACCGCGATCTTCGAGGGGCAATTGCCGATGCGGCAAGGCGGCTACCTGACGGTGACGCCCGGCACCACGACGACCGAGATCCCCGGCGTGTTCGCGGCCGGGGACGTCACCGACGACGTCTATCGGCAGGCCGTGACGGCCGCCGGCATGGGCTGCATGGCCGCGCTCGAGGCTGAGAAGTACCTGGCGAACCTCGAGGTGGGAGAAACCCCGCAGCAGGCGGCTGCCGAGTGATTCGTGGCCCGGCCCGGCGCAACCCCGGGCCGGACCGCCGCGCGGCGGTCCGTCGAGGAACGGAATCTGCTCCGGCGAATGCGGTCCCGCCCGTCGTCAACAAAATCTTCGCAAATGGACTTGCGCTGAGGCGCGCCCAAATCGCAAGAGGGAAGTCCTATCCTGACGATGGCGGCGCGGACCGACATCGTCTCGTTGCGCACGGGCGGCGTCGGACCTTTCGGCCGGTTCCGCGAATGCTTGGCGCGCAACCAGGGCGGCGGGGGCAGGCTCCATCCGGCGGCGGCGACCGGCGGCGTGGGCTGCGGGCCCTCGGGGCCGGTTTGCGTTCGGGAGTTACGCCGTGGATTGGGACAAGATCCGGATCTTCCTCAACGTGGCGGAGGCCGGCAGCTTCACGAAGGCGGGCGACGATATCGGGCTCAGCCAGTCGGCGGTGAGCCGGCAGATCAGTGCGCTGGAACGCGAGCTCAAGGCGCCCCTGTTCCACCGGCACGCCCGCGGCCTGATCCTCACCGAGCAGGGAGACCTGCTGTTCCGGGCCGCGCGCGACATGAAGCTGCGGCTCGAGAACACCAAGGCCCGGCTCGTCGAGACGAGCGAGCGGCCCTCCGGCGACCTGCGGGTGACGACGACGGTCGGCCTCGGAACATCCTGGCTCGCGCAGCGCGTCGCCGAGTTCCTCGACCTCTACCCGGACGTGCGCATCGAGCTGATCCTCACCAACGAGGAGCTCGACCTCGCCATGCGGGAGGCAGACGTGGCGATCCGCATGCGCCGCCCGGCCCAGCCCGACCTGATCCAGCGCCGGCTCTTCACGGTGCATTACCACGCCTTCGCCAGCCAGGATTACATCAAGCGCTTCGGCGAGCCGAAGACGATCGACGATCTCGACGAGCACCGGCTCGTCTCGTTCGGAGGCAACGAGCCCTCCTACCTGCTCGCCGCGCACTGGCTCGCGAGCGTCGGGCGCGAAGGCCGGGAACGGCGCCCGATCCATTTCACGGTGAACAACGTGGCGGCACTCCAGCTCGCCATGGAGACGGGCGCGGGCATCGGCATCCTGCCGGACTACGCGATCAACGGCGAGGGAAGCCTCGTTCAGGTCCTGCGCGAGAGCGAGATGCCGAGCCTCGAGAGCTACCTCGTCTACGCCGAGGAGATGCGCACCGTGGCGCGCGTGCAGGCGTTCCGCGACTTCCTCGTCTCCAAGGCGCAGCGCTGGACCTATTGACGCGCCCGCGGCCACGACTGGTCCTCAGCCAAGCATTGACCCGCCCGATCTGTTTATTTTCGAACGGGCGCACGTTGTGCCCAACCGATTATTAATGAGATCAAGTCTAGGATCCGGGCGCCTGCAATCGCGCAGATCGGAACCGGGAACAGCGTCCGCGGGCCGTGGTCCCGTCGATAGGAACAGTCATGACGGCTGCAGCCTCCGCGAATGTCGCACCCCCACGCAACGGCCTTCAGAGGAGGGACGGCGCGCCGGGAGTTGCGGGCAAGCCGGCCGGAGCGCCCAAGCCCCAGGCGACCGCCGCGCCGGCGAGGAGCGCGGGCCAAGCTGTTTCGGTAACGCTGTCGAATCAGGCCAGGGCTGCTCTGGCGACGAGGTCCGCGGCCGATCCCGCGGGGGAGGTCCCGGCCGACACGTCTCTCGCCGGTCTGGCGCAGCGGAAGACCGACGCGTTGGCCGAGCGTCTTGCCTCGGCGTTCAAAAATCTGGGCATGCCGCTCGATGACGAGACCACGCTGAAGCTCGACAGCTTCGGCAACGTCACCACCGACAGCCCCTACAAGAAGAAGATCGAGAAGTACTTCTCCCTCGATCCCGAGGCCGCGAAGGCCTTCAGGGAGGTCGCTTCGCTCAACGCGATGCGCGCCGCGCAGCGGGCACTCGAGATGTATGCGGAGGAAAAGCGCCGGGCCAGCACGGACGATGAGAAGACTCTGGCGTTCAACCGGTACACGGCGCGCGGCATCGTCATTCAGAACCTGTCGGGCGAGATGTCTTTCCAGGACGGCAAGCTCACCTCGGCCTCGATGACCTACATCTCGGCGATATCCGACCTGCGCGGCTCGAAGGCGCCGGATCGGGGCGCAGCGCCGGTGTCCCTCCTCGTCTGAGGGAGATGGATCGGCCGGCAAGCCGGAAGCCGGCACCAGGCGCCTCGCATCGGCCGGAGCGGTCGAACGGAGATCCCGTCACACGAACAGCCGCTCCCTCTCCAGCCCCTTGTAGAGGCCGGCGACCTGCTCGCCGTAGCCGTTGTAGATCAGCGTCGGCACCCGCTGGTCGGTCCCGAGCACGCGCTCGCTCGCCTGGCTCCAGCGCGGATGGGGCACGGCCGGGTTCACGTTCGCCCAGAAGCCGTACTCGGAGGATTGCAGCCCTTCCCAGAAGGTCTTCGGCCGCTCGGCGACGAAGGAGACCCTGACCAGGGACTTCGCCGACTTGAAGCCGTACTTCCACGGCACGGCGAGGCGGATCGGCGCGCCGAACTGGTTCGGCAGCGGCTTCCCGTAGACGCCCGTCACCAGGAAGGCGAGGTCGTTGCCGGCCTCCTCCATCGTCAGCCCCTCGATGTAGGGCCAGGGGTAGAAGAACTGTCGCTGGCCCGGCGCCACCGCCTTGTCGAGGAAGGTCTGGAACTGGACGTACTTGGCGCCCGATGCGGGCTTGGCGAGCGCCACGAGCTTCGAGAGGGGAAAGCCCGTCCACGGCACCGCCATGGACCACGCCTCGACGCAGCGATGGCGGTACAGCCGCTCCTCCAGCCCCGCCTTCCGGATCAGATCCTCGACGCCGATCTCGAAGGGCTTCTCGACGAGGCCGTCGATCTTGATGGACCAGGGCGAGGTCTTGAGCGCGTTGGCGGCGGGCAGCACCGTCTTCGAGGTCCCGAACTCGTAGAAGTTGTTGTAGTCGCCGCTGAAGCGCTCCGGCGTCACCGCCCGGTCGAGCGTGTAGGCCTCGTTGCGCGGGGCAGGATAGGTGGCCGCGGCAGCGGTCGCCGCGTCGGCCCGGGACGGGCCGAGCACCGCGGCGGCGGCAAGGCCCGCCGCACCGCCGATGAGGCCGCGGCGGCTCAGGAAGACGTCCTCGGGCGTTGCGAGATGCTCGGGGACCTCCCAGCCGCGCCGACGCTTGATCAACATGCTCACTCCTCCGGGCGCGCGGCGCGGTGTCCCGAGACTTGTCCCGGCGCCTGCGCGGCGCAAGCGGCCACTGGCTCACCATTCGGCGAGGATGAGACTCGGTTACGCGACGGGACCGGCGAAAGTTCTGGCCCGCGTCGCCGCGACGCGCCCTCAGCCCGCCGGCGCGTCGTCGCGCAAGGCCCGCCGCAGCACCTTGCCGACATTGGTCTTCGGCAGGGCATCGTGGAAGACCACCCGCCGCGGCACCTTGTAGCCGGTGAGCTGCTCGCGGGCATGCGCCCGGATCGCGTCCGCGGTGGCGGCCTTGTCGCGCAGGACGACGTGCGCGACCACCATCTCGCCGGTCTCCGGAAAGGGCGCGCCGACCACGGCGCATTCGAGCACGGCCGGATGGCTCGCCAGCACGTCCTCGACCTCGTTCGGGTAGACGTTGAAGCCCGAGACGAGGATCATGTCCTTCATCCGGTCGACGATGCGCACCTGACCGTCCGGCTCCATCACGGCGACGTCGCCGGTGCGGAAGAAGCCGTCCGCGGTGGTGGCGCGGGCGGTCTCGTCGGGGCGGTTCCAGTAGCCCTTCATCACCTGCGGGCCCCGCACGCAGATCTCGCCGGGAACACCCAACGCTGCCGGCATGCCGTCGGCGCCCCGGATCGACACCTCGGTCGAGGGCAGCGGGTAGCCGATCGTGCCCGACCAGTCCGTCAGCCGGTAGGGGTTCACACAGACCACCGGCGAGGTCTCGGACAGGCCGTAGCCCTCGATGATCGTCTGCCCGGTCACCTCCTTCCACTTGGCCGCCACGGCCTTCTGCACGGCCATGCCGCCCGCCACCACGTAGTCGACCCGCGAGAAGTCGACCGTGCCGATCTTTGGGTGGTTCACCAGAAGGTTGAACAGGGTGTTCACGCCCGAGAAATGCGTGAAGCGGCTCTTGGCGAGCGTCTTGATGAACCCGTCCGCGTCGCGCGGATTGGGGATCAGCAGGCAGCACCCGCCGTTCTTCATGAAGAAGAAGAAGCAGCAGGTCAGCGCGAAGATGTGGTAGAGCGGCAGCGCCGTCACCATGACGCGGCCGGGCTCGGGATCCGTCGCCTCGAACCAGAGCTGGCTCTGCTCGATATTGGCCATGATGTTGCGGTGGGTCAGCATCGCGGCCTTGGCGACGCCGGTCGTGCCGCCGGTATATTGCAGGAAGGCAAGATCCCCGGGCTCGATGCTCGGCCGCCGGCGGCTCAGGCCCCTGCCCTGCCTGACGACGGCGTCGAGGCGCGTCGTGCGGTTCGCCGGCAGGGCGAAGGCCGGCACCGCCTTCTTGATGTGGCGCGAGGCGAGGTCGATCACCTTGCCCTTCAGGCCGAGCCCGTCGCCCGGCCCGGCCACCACGATCCGCTCGAGCCCGGCCAGGTTCGGCAGCGCCTGCGCGACCGTGTGGGCGAAGTTCTCCAGCACGAACAGGGCACGCGCGCCCGAATCCTGGATCTGCGCGGTCAGTTCGCGGGGCGTGTAGAGCGGGTTGACGTTGACCACGGTGCAGCCCGCGATCAGAACGCCGAACAGGCTCGCGGCGTAGGCCGGCACGTTCGGCATCATGATGGCGACGCGGTCGCCCTTGGCGAGGCCCTGCGCCTGCAGCCAGGCGGCGATCGCCTCGGCCGAGGCGCCAAGGGCGGCGTAGGTGACGGACTTGCCGAAGCAGGTCACCGCCGGCCGGCCGGCGTAGCGCGCCAGGCTGGTCTCGAACAGATCGACCAGAGTCCCGAGGCGATCGAGCTCGATCTCCGCGGGCATGCCCGGCGGATAGGCCGAAAGCCATGGACGCGTGGCTCGGAAGTCCTGGATCACGACGATCCTCCCTGATGGCGCGGCAGCATGGGTCTGCCCTCGGGTTATGGCCCCGTTAAGCCAGGCTGTAGCGGGATCGAGGCCCCTTGATCAAGGCTTTGATGAAATTAGTATGTGCGCGCCGTGCCACGATCACGCTGTGCGGAAGGAGGGCGATGAGCACCAATCCGGCGCCGATTCCGAATTCCGGTATGGTGAGCGGCCGCTTCGGCCAGGGCCCGATTCCGGCCTCGCGGGCAAGGCCCAGCACCGCGAAGGCGAACCACAGGGCGAGGTAGCGCTGCACGAGGCCGGCGCTTCCCGAGACGAGCCCCCGGCGCCAGCCCCGGCGCGGGCGCAACGGGTTGCCGGAGAGCGCCGCCGGGATGCCGACCGCGCAGCCGTAGCTGAACGCGACGGCCGCGGCGCCGAGTGCGTAGGCGAGCCAGAGGGGCAGCCCCTGCAGGAACGCGATGCCGCCGGTCATGAAGCCGCTGCGCAGGATCGCGCCTCCGAAGGTCGGGTGCAGGCTGAGGGCGAGGAGCGCCGCGACGCCGAGGAGCGCGAAGGCGAAGCGGCGGGCGGGGCCGGCCGGGCCCGGCGCGCATGCCGCCGCCAGGATGCGCGCCAGCCCGTAGACGAGCGCGGCGGCGTAGAGCGGGTAGCGGTCGAGGAAGAAGCCGTAGAACCGGCTCTCGGCCCAGGGCGCCAGCGCGGCGCGCTGATCGAAGCCCGTCGCCGCCGCGAGCGCGACGGCCAGGAGCGCGGCGAGGAGGGGCGCGGCGGCTTCGGCGACAGACGCGGGTTTCACGCGGCCTCCCGGGATGTGGACCGTCCGGCCTCCCGGCGAGCCGGGAGGCACGGGCAGCACGCGCCTACCGCGCCTCGTAATGCTCGCGCACGAGCCGGTCGAGCAGGCGGACGCCCCAGCCGGCGCCCCAGCTGCGGTTGATCTCGTTGGCGGTCGAGGACATGCCGACGCCCGCGATGTCGAGATGGGCCCAGGGCACCTCGTTCACGAAGCGCTTGATGAAGGTCGCCGCCGTGGCCGCGCCGCCGTGACGGCCGCCGGTGTTCTTCATGTCGGCGAATTTCGAATCGATCGCCTTGTCGTAGGCCGGGATCAACGGCATCCGCCACACCTTCTCGCCGGTCGCCTCGCCGGCCGCCGTGATCCGGGCGGCGAGCTCATCGTCGTTCGAGAACAGGCCCGCGATGTCCTGCCCGAGCGCCACGATGATGGCGCCGGTCAGCGTCGCGAGGTCGATCATGAGCTTCGGCTTGTAGGCGCTCTGCACGTGCCAGATCACGTCGGCCAGCACGAGGCGGCCTTCGGCGTCGGTGTTGATGACCTCGATGGTCTGGCCCGACATCGAGGTGACGATGTCGGAGGGCCGGTAGGAGGCTCCGTCCGGCATGTTCTCGACGATGCCGATGGCACCGATCACGTTCGCCTTCGCCTTGCGCGACGCGAGGGCGTGGAGCGTGCCGACCACCGCGGCCGCGCCGCCCATGTCGCCCTTCATGTCCTCCATGCCGCCGGCCGACTTGATCGAGACGCCGCCGGAATCGAACACCACGCCCTTGCCGATCAGCGCCACCGGGGCCTCGGAGCGGTCGGCCGCCCCGTTCCAGCGCATCACGACGACCCGCGGCTCGCGGGCGGAGCCTTGCGCCACCGCCAGCAGCGCCCCCATGCCGAGCTCCCGCATCTTGGCGGGCTCGATCACCTCGACCTCGACGCCGAGCTTGGTCAGCTCCGAGGCGCGGCGGGCGAATTCTTCCGGGTGGAGCACGTTCGGCGGCTCGTTGATGAGGTCGCGGGCAATGACGACGCCCTCGGCCACGGCCGCGCTCGCGCGCGCGGCCGATTCCGCGCCGGCATGGTCGACCAGCATCACGCTGAGGCTCGTGCCGCCGTTCTCGTCGGCGTCGGGCTTCTTCTTGGTCTTGTAGCGGTCGAAGCTGTAGCTGCGCAGGCGCGCCCCGAGGGCGAACTCGGCGGCGTTCTCCGGGGAGACCTGCGCGCCCGGCCAGTCGAGGAGAACGCGCGCGCTGCGACCCGAGACCTTGCCCGCCGTGAAGCCCCCGAGCACCGGCCATTCGACCTTGGCGCGGTCCTTCTCGGAGCCGAGCCCCACGACGACGAGGCGGTCCGCATCGATGCCGGCCGGGGCGGGCACGCTGAGCGCCGAGAGCGGGCGGCCCTTGAAGCGCTCGCCCGCCGCGGCCCGCGCCACGAGGTCGGTACCGGCGCTGCCGAGGACGTCGCGGGCGGCGCCGCCGAGCGACAGGTCGTCGCCCACGAACACGACGAGATCGCCGGGGCCCGCCGGAGAGACCGGACCGAAGCTGATGGTGATACCGTCCGCCATGTCGTTGCTTTCCGTCCTGCGATGATGTCTCTGGCCCGGGCCGGGCGCGGCCGGCTTCCTGTGTAGCCGCTGAGGCGGAGAACGCAACGCGGCCGCTGCGCCCATAAAACGGCCCAAGTTGAGGAGCCCTGAGCCATCCGTGACCGTGTGGGGGGCGCACCGCACGATGGGGCGAGCCCGGACGCGCGTCCGGCGGGGGCCTGATCGCGAGACCCGATGACGCAGATCGAGCGCTACATCTTCCGCATCGCGCTCTCGGCCTTCCTCGCCTGCCTGCTCGGCCTCACGGGCACGATCTGGGTGACGCAGGCCCTGCGCGAACTCGACCTGATCACCGCCAAGGGTCAGACGCTCCTGATCTTCCTGTTCGTGACGGGCCTGTCGCTTCCGACCCTGATCGTGGTGATCGCCCCGATGGCCCTGTTCATCGCGGTCCTCTACGCGCTGAACAAGCTCAACGGGGATTCCGAGCTCATCGTGATGTCGGCGGCGGGGATGAAGCCCCGCAGCATCCTGCGGCCCTTCCTGACCCTGGCGCTCGCCGTGAGCTTCCTCATCGCCTTCCTGACGATCCAGGTGATGCCGTCGAGCTTCCAGGAACTGCGCGACGTGGTGACCCGCGTGCGCGGCGACTTCATCGCGAACGTCGTCAAGGAGGGGCAGTTCACGGCGCTCGACAACGGCATCACCTTCCATTTCCGCGAGCGCGGACAGGGCGGCACGCTGCTCGGCCTGTTCATCCAGGACAAGCGCGAGGCCGGCAAGACCAAGGTCTATCTCGCCGAGCGCGGCCAGGCGATCGACGTCGACGGGCAGAGCTACCTGGCGCTCGAGAAGGGCAGCGTGCACCAGCAGCAGAAGGACTCGCGGGATTCCTCGATCCTCACCTTCGAGCGCTACACGATCGACCTCGCCGCTTTCGCGCCGCCCGACGCGGACGTGATCTACAAGCCGCGCGAGCGCTCGACGATGCAGCTCCTCTTCCCGGACCGGAGCGAGGGCTACTACAAGCTTCAGAAGGGCCGTTTCCGGGCCGAGCTCCACGACCGGCTCTCCTCCTGGCTCTACCCGCTTGCGCTCGCCTTCATCGCCTTCGCGGCGCTCGGCGACGCGCGCACCACGCGCCAGGGCCGGGGCCTCGCGGTGGCGGGCGCGGTCCTGGCCGTGGTGCTGCTGCGCATCGCGGGCTTCGCGGCGAGCAGCGCGGCGGCCCGCAGCCAGGCGGCGGTCGTCGCCGTCTACGCGGTGCCGCTCCTCGCCATCGCGCTCTCGGCGCTCGTCATCTTCCACGGGCCGGCGGTGCGGGCCTCGGGCGCGCGCCTGCGGCGCGCCCTGAGCCCCCGCCCGCGCAGGCCCCGCCTCGCGGCGAGCTGAGGAGGCGGCCCCGTGCTGATCGGCGCGACCCTCGGACGCTACTTCGCCATGCGCTTCGTGCGCACGGTGCTGGGCGTCTTCGTCACCGTCTTCGCCCTCGTCTACACCCTCGACTTCGTGGAGCTCCTGCGGCGGGCGGGCGACGCCGAGGGCGCCTCGCCGGGGCTGATGGCGCAGCTCTCGCTCTACCGCACCCCGGCGGTCGCCGAGGGGGTGCTGCCCTTCGCGGTGCTGTTCGGCTCGATGGCGGCCCTGCTGCAGCTCTCGCGCAAGCTCGAGCTCGTCGTGGCACGCGCGGCCGGCATCTCGGCCTGGCAGTTCCTGCAGCCCGGAATCTTCGTGGCACTGGCGCTCGGCGCCTTCACGGTCGGCATCTACAATCCGCTCTCGGCGGTGCTGAAGCAGCGCTCCACCGAGATCGAGGCCAGGATCTTCGCGCGCTCCACCAAGGCGAGCTCCGGCAAGGACCTGTGGATCCGGCAGAAGAGCCTCGACGGGCAGGCCATCATCCGGGCCGAGACCGCGGTCGAGGGCACGACGACGCTGGCGGGCGTCTCGGTCTTCACCTTCGACGAGGCCGGCTCCTTCGTCTCGCAGATCGAGGCCGCGCTGGCGACCCTGCACGACGGCTACTGGGAGTTGAGCGAGGCACGCCTGCTCGCGCCAGGCACGCCGCCCGAGAGTTTCGGCACCTACCTGATCGCCTCGACCCTCGAACCGGGGCAGGTGCGCCAGCGCTTCACCCCTCCGGAATCTGTGCCTTTCTGGCAACTTCCCGAGACCATCGCGCGCAGCGAGCGGGCCGGGTTGGATGCGACCCGCTACCGACTCCAGTATGATGTGCTCTGGGCCCGGCCGATCCTCTTCGTCGCCATGGTTCTCGTCGCGGCAACCGTTTCCTTACGGTTCTTCCGCTTTGGTGGCGTGGGCAAGCTCGTGCTGGGAGGGGTTGCGGCGGGGTTTGCCCTCTACGTCGCCCGTCAGGTCATGGAAGGTCTGGGAGCCTCCGGCATCGTGGCGCCGCCGGTGGCGGCATGGTTCCCGGCCGTGGTAGGGAGTCTTCTCGGTACACTCACGCTTCTGTACCAGGAGGACGGCTGAGGCTTCGGCCCGGACGGGAGACGAGGGATGGCCGTGGCTGAGGTTGAAACACGCGTTGCGTAACGTCGCCGACATTGCGAGGAAGGCCGGCTTGGCCGCGTTGCTGACGGCTGCCGCGCCTCTCGTGGCGGACGCCGTGGCGCCCGCGGCCGCGCAGAGCCTGCCGAAGAGCGCCGCCGGCAAGCCCGGCGACAAGCTCCTCGTCGAGGCCGACGAGCTGATCTACGACAACGACAAGAACACGGTCACCGCGCGCGGCAATGCCGAATTGCATTATGGCCCGCGCACGCTCCAGGCCGACCGGGTCCGCTACGACCGGGCCACGAGCCGCGTCTTCGCCGAGGGCAACGTCCGCCTCACCGACCAGGACGGCGCCGTCGTCACCGGCGACCGGATGGAGCTGACCGACGATTTCAAGAACGGCTTCATCGATTCCCTGCGCATTCAGCAGACGGTCGAGAAGAAGGGCGAGGTGGTCCGCACCCGGTTCTCCGCGCCCCACGCCGAGCGCGTCGACGGCGAGCAGACGAGCTTCGACTACGGCACCTACACGGCCTGCGAGCCCTGCAAGGACCATCCCGAGAAGCCGCCGCTCTGGCAGGTGCGCGCCGCCAAGATCATCCACAACAACGAGACCCACACCGTCTCGTTCGAGGACTCGACGCTCGAGCTCGCCGGCATCCCGGTGGCCTACCTGCCCTATTTCGAGGCCGCGGATCCGACCGTGAAGCGCAAGAGCGGCTTCCTGACGCCGCGCTTCATCTCCTCGACCGCGCTCGGCACCGGTGCGGCCGTGCCCTACTTCTTCAACCTCGCGCCGAACTACGACCTCACCCTGTCGCCGGCATTCGTGAGCCGCCAGGGCGTGCTCGGCCAGGCGGAGTTCCGGCACCGGCTCGAGACGGGCTTCTACAACCTGCGCCTCAGCGGCATCTTCCAGACGACGCCGAGCGCCTTCCTGCCCGGGCCCCTCGGCGCGGGCGACCGCGACTTCCGCGGCTCGATCGAGAGCCGGGGCCGGTTCTACATCAACGACCGCTGGCGCACCGGATGGGACGTCGTCGGCGTCACCGACAAGTGGTTCCTCGACAATTACCGGATCCGCAACCAGAACATCACCACGGACTATTTCCGCGAGGCGGTCTCGACCGGCTACCTGATCGGCCAGGGCGACCGTTCGTGGTTCGAGGCGCGCGGCTACTACTTCAAGGGCCTGTCGAGCTTCGACTGGCAGAAGGAGCAGCCCGTCGTCACGCCGGTGATCGACTACGACAAGCGCATCAACGGCCCCGACCCGCTCGGCGGCGAGGTCCGCTTCGAGGGCAACATCACGAGCCTGAGCCGGCAGGCGACCGACTTCCAGGGCCTGCCGCGCACGGGCAGCTACCTGTTCAGCCCGAGCTTCAACGGGATCAGCTATCCGCTCTACGAGACCTGCACGATCTTCAACCGCGCGTCCTGCCTGATCCGGGGCCTGGCCGGCGAGGATACGCGCGCCTCCGCGCAGGTCTCCTGGCGGCGCAGCTTCATCGATGCAGCCGGGCAGGTCTTCACGCCCTTCGCCTATCTGCGCACCGACGCGTTCTTCGTGAACCCGAGCCTGTCCGGCTACCAGAACGCGCTCGCGCCCACCTTCGCCAATTTCGACGATGGTTTCTCGGGCCGCGTGATGCCGGCGATCGGCCTCGACTACCGCTACCCATTCGTCAGCGATTTCGGGCCGCTCGGCGTCCATACCCTGGAGCCGATCGCCCAGGTCATCGCGCGGCCGAGCGAGACCCGGATCGGCCGCCTGCCGAACGAGGACGCCCAGAGCCTCGTGTTCGACGACACCTCGCTGTTCGAGTGGGACAAGTTCTCGGGCTACGACCGCGTCGAGGGCGGCGTCCGCACCAATCTCGGCGGCCAGTACTCCGTCGTCACCCCCGCCGGCTGGTATGCGAACGTGCTGTTCGGCGAGTCGATCCAGCTCGCGGGCGTCAACTCGTTCCGCCGCGGCGACTTCGCCAATGTCGGCTTCGACTCGGGCCTCGAGACCAGCCGCTCGGACTTCGTGGGGCGCTTCCAGCTCTCGCCGAACCAGAACATCAGCCTGATCACCCGGGCTCGGTTCGATCATTCGGACTTCAAGGTCAACCGCTTCGAGACCGGCGTCACCGCCCGCTTCTCGCCCTTCCTGCCGCTCTCCCTCTCGGCCTTCTATTCCTTCTACGAGGCGCAACCGCTGCTCGGCTTCAGCCACCGCCGCGAGGGCATCACCGCCTCGGCGACCTACAACATCACCCCGAACTGGTTCGTCACCGGCTCGGCGCTCGTCGACCTGACCCATTACCTCGACACGCGCGACGTCTATGCGGACGCCTTCAGCGCCTACCTCGCCAACCCGGTCGGCATCGTGCCGATCTACCAGAACCCGGGCCGCTTCTACCTGTCCGGCATGAGCGTCGGCGGCGGCTATCAGGACGAGTGCACCACAGTCTCGCTGAACTACATCGTCTCGCCCATCGCCACCGCGATCGGCGTGCGCGAACGCAACCAGACCGTGCTCCTTCGGGTCGAGCTCAAGACGCTCGGCGAGGCGGACCTGCGCCAGAACGTCGGCACGTCGAGCACGGCCGACGGCATCGCCTCGGTGCGCTGAGCGCTCGCGGAGACATCCCGGGACTGTTAGAAGGCCGGCAACCGACGGGTGAGCGCGCATCGTCCTATCGGGGCGCCGGGATGCCCGGCGGCTTCACGCGTCGGCCCCGGAGGCGGACCTTCCATGACCCCCCTCGCCCTCACCCTCGGCGATCCGGCCGGAATCGGGCCGGAGCTCGCGCTCGCGGCCTGGGCGGCCCGGACCGTGCATCCCGCCTTGCCGCCCTTCTTCCTCGTCGGCGATCCGGCTTTCCTGGAGCGGCGCGCGAGCCGCCTCGGGCTGCACGTGCCGGTGGCGGAGATCGACCCGGAGACCGCCGCCGAGGTCTTTCCGCGGGCGCTCCCGGTGGTGCCGTTGCCGAGCGGCACCGCGATCGAGGCGCAGCCGGGCAAGCCCGACCCCGTCAATGCGGGCGCGACGCTGGAATCGATCACCGCCGCCGTCGGCTTCGTGAAGGCCGGCCGGGCCTCGGCCGTCGTCACGAACCCGATCGCCAAGTACGTGCTCACCCAGGTCGGCTTCGCCTATCCCGGCCATACCGAGTTCCTGGCCGCGCTGTCGGTGCCCCCCGGGACGCCCGCGCCGCTCCCCGTCATGATGATCTGGAGCGAGGGGCTCGCGGTCGTGCCGGTCACGATCCACGTGGCGCTCCGGCGCGTGCCCGAGCTCCTGACGCAGGAGCTCGTGGAGCGCACCGCCCGCATCGTCGCGCGCGATCTCACGGCCCGCTTCGCGATGGCGCGCCCGCGCCTCGTGCTGGCGGGCCTCAACCCGCATGCGGGCGAGGCCGGCACGATGGGCACGGAGGACCGGGACGTGCTCGCGCCCGCGGTCGAGCGGCTGCGGGCCGAGGGCCTCGACATCCGGGGTCCGCTGCCCGCCGACACGCTGTTCCACGCCCGCGCCCGCGCGACCTACGACGTGGCGCTGGCACCGACCCACGACCAAGCGCTGATCCCGATCAAGACCATCGCGTTCGACGACGGGGTGAACGTGACGCTCGGCCTTCCCTTCATCCGGACCTCGCCCGACCACGGCACGGCCTTCGACATCGCCGGCCGGGGCGTCGCGCGCCCAGACAGCCTGCTGGCAGCGCTGCGCCTCGCCGACCGGCTCGCCCGCAACGTCGCGGCCGCCAAGCCTGCCCGGGCACCCAACGCCGACGTGATTCCGCTGAGCGCCTACGCCGACCGGCCACGCCCGGTCACGCATTGGCCCACGCATTTCGACCCGACCGACGAATTATGACGGCGCCCGACGGTCTGCCGCCGTTGCGCGAGGTGGTGCAGCGGCACGGGCTCGAGCCGAAGAAGGCGCTCGGGCAGAACTTCCTCTACGATCTCAACCTCACGGGCCGCATCGCCCGCGCGGCCGGGTCGCTCGCCGGCGTCACAGTGGTCGAGGTCGGCCCCGGCCCCGGCGGCCTCACGCGGGCGCTCCTCGCGGCCGGCGCGGGCCGGGTGGTCGCCATCGAGCGCGATCCCCGCGCCCTGCCGGCGCTCGCGGAGATCGCCGATCGTTATCCGGGCCGGCTCACCGTGGTCGACGCGGACGCGCTCGCCTTCGACCCTCGCCCGCTCGTAGGCGCCGGACCCGTCCGGATCGTCGCCAATCTTCCCTACAATGTCGGCACGGCGCTGCTGACGGGGTGGCTCGACGGAGAGACGTGGCCGCCCTGGTGGGAATCGGCGACCCTGATGTTCCAGCGGGAGGTGGCCGAGCGGATCGTGGCGGACGAGGGCGCGCGCGCCGATTACGGGCGCCTCGGCGTGCTCTGCGGCTGGCGCACCGAGGCGAGCATTCTGTTCGACGTCGCGCCGTCCGCCTTCGTGCCGCCCCCGAAGGTGACGTCGAGCGTGGTGCGCCTGGTGCCCCGCGCCGAGCCCCTTCCCTGCCGGATCGGGACGCTCGAAGCCGTGACGCGCGCGGCTTTCGGCCAGCGCCGCAAGATGCTGCGCCAGAGCCTGAAGTCCCTCACGCCCGAGCCTGGCAGGCTCCTCGCCGCCACCGGCATCCCCGAGACGGCACGGGCCGAGGAGGTGCCCGTTGCGGGATTCGTCGCGCTCGCCAACGCCTACGACGCGCAAACGAAAGCCGGCGCCGCGTGAGCAGCGCCGGCTGATCGCGTCGGGACGATCCTCAGTTCGTCTGCTGGATCGCCGAGAGGATCCAGGGCCGGCCCTGCTGGCGGACGAACGTCCACAGCTCGGTCGCCTCGGAGGGCTCGGTCTCAACCACCCGGTTGGTGTTCCGGTCGAGCTTCACGTCGTTGAGCGCGTAGCGCATCGCGACGGTGGCGTACTCGGTCGGACCCTCGCCCCAGGCTTCCGCGAGATCGCCTTGCAGGAGCTTGACGTTCGAGATCCGGTTGACCACGCCGCGGGCGGCATTCGCCTGCAGCTCCTCCTCGAAATAGCCCGCCATCTCCGGGGTGGCGAGATTGCGCAGGGCGACCCGGTCCTCGTGGGAATAGGCATCCTGGATCTCGCCGAGCAGCCGCTCGAAGGCCTGATAGTCGTTCGGGCCGATCTGGACCGGACGCTGCTGAACGGGACGCTGGGGGGCGCCACCCATCATGCCGCCGATGCCGCCCTGGCCAGGATTGCCCGGATTGCCGCCCGTGCCGTTGTCGAGCCCGGAGCGCGCGTAGGGCGCACCAGCGCCGGCCGGCTGGCCCTGGCGGCGGCGGAACCAGCGCACCGCGAAGGAGACGAGCAGCACGACGAGGCCGACCTGAAGCAGGAGGCCCAGGAACGACGCGATGCCGCCGAGCCCCCCGAAGAAGCCGCCCCCGAGCAGCGCGCCGAGCAGGCCCGCGCCGAGGAGACCCGCGAAGAAGCCGCCGCCGAAGCGCCGTCCCTGGCTCGGGGCCTGCATGCCGGGATTGTTGAAGCCCGCGCCGGGCTGGGTCTGCGAGCGCTGGATCGGCGCGGCGCTGCCCGGCGCCGTCGGTGTCGCCGACGGCGCGTTGAAGGTGCGCGACCCGCGCGAGCCGGCGCTGCCGCCGCCGCCCGGGCGAGCCTCGACGACGGGCGCCGCGACCGTCAACGCGGCCGCGAGCGCCAGGAGGGCCGCCGTGCGCTTGCGACGGGTGGTGGAGGTGAGCATCTGTTCGCCTCTGTGCGTGGAACCGTTCGAGAATACATCGTGGCGTGGTCGCCATCGATAATGTGGGGACGGTTGAGGCGGTGTTTTAGTCCGTCGAACGGCAAAGTTTTCGTGGATGAAAATCGCCCGGCGGACGTGCTTGGTCAAGAATACCCGTTCCCGCGCGACTCGTTCCCGTCATCCCGCCGCGGGAAAGATCAGGCGCACGCTCGTCCCCTCGCCCGGGTGGCTGTCGAGCGCGATGGTGCCGTTCTGGCGCTTCATCAGGCCATGCACGATGGCCAGGCCGGCACCGCGCCCGGCCTCGCGGCTCGTGGCGAACGGGGCGAGCGCGCGCGCCAGCATCTCGGGCGACATGCCGGAGCCGGTATCGTCGATCGCGATGCCCACCGCTCCGTCGCCGGGACGCTGCAGGCCGCGGTCGCCCGGCGCCACGCGGAAGGTCGCGATCCTGATCCGCCCTCCCTGCGGCATCGCCTCGCAGGCATTGGCGACGATGTGGCCGAGGGCGAGCTCGACCTGGGTCGGGTTGCTCAGCGCCGGCGGCAATTCGGGCGTCGGCTCGACCTCAAGGGTCACGCCCGGCGGCAGGTTCGGGCGCAATTGCTCCGCGATCCCGGCCACGACGGCGTCGAGGTCGACCGGGCGCACGTCCGGGGCGATCCGGCGCGAGAAGGCGAGGAGCTGCCGCGTGAGGATCGCGGCGCGCTCGGCCGCGTCGGTCGAACGGGTGACGGCGCGCTGGACGAAGGGCTCGGGCCGGTCGCCGAGCCGGCGCTTGAGCCCGTCGATATAGCCGATCAGTATCTGCAGGAAGTTGTTGAACTCGTGCGCGACGCTGTTCGTCAGGAGCCCGAGCGCCTCGCGCTGGCGCGACAGCCTGAGCGCGCCCTCCGCCTCCCGGCGCCGCGTCACGTCGACGATCTGTCCGAGCCTGAACGGGCCCCCGCCCACGGGCGCGAGCGTCAGGCTCGCCCAGAAGGAGGTGCCCCCTCGGGTGATCGCCAGGAACTCGGCGGTCTCCGACCCGGCGACCTCTTCCGTCCCCGCCGCCGGCACCCGCTCGCCGAGGAGGCCGATCAGGTCGCGCCCTTCGACCGCGCTGCGATCATAACCGGTGAGCGCCAGGAAGGCCGCATTCGCGTAGACGATCGTGCCCTCCGCACCGGCCAGGAAGGTCGGCACCGCGGCGGCGTCGAGAAGCGCGATCCAATCCGGATCGACGCCGGCACGGGGCCCGTTCCGAACGTCCGCTACGGGCTCCGCCATGATCCATCCCGGCTCGACGGGCCGCGAGCCCCGACGACCTATCGATAGCGGCATCGCGGTAGGGGGCCAAGCGGAAGCACAACCGTGGGACGGAACGCGGCCGGGCCCGCTACTGGCGCACCCACATCACCCGGGCCATCCAGGCGATCTCGCCGACATTCACGACGCGGTCCTCGTGGTCCGGGTTGAGCGACGACAGCTCCACCGTGCGGGCGGTGCGGCGCTTCAGCTCCTTGGCCAGCACCTCGCCCGCATGCAGGCGCACCACCACGCGGTCGCCCTTGCGGACGCCGGCGGTCGGCGAGACGATCAGCACGTCGCCGTCGCGGTAGAGCGGGATCATCGAATCGCCCTGGACCTCCAGCGCGAAGGCCCGCTCCTCGCCGAGATCCGGAAACTCGATCTCCTCCCAGCCCGGCCCTCCGGTCGGCATGCCCTCGTCCGTGAAGAGGCGGCCGGCGCCCGCCTGCGTCATGCCGATCAGCGGGATCATCGCCCGCGGCGGCCCCTCGCGCGGTTCGATCAGCCGCAGGAACTCGTCGAGGCTCGCGCCCGTGGCGGCGAGCACCTTCGAGACCGATTCGGTTGAGGGCCAGCGCTTGCGCCCGTCGGGCCCGATCCGCTTCGAGCGGTTGAAGCTCGTGGCGTCGAGTCCCGCGCGGCGGGCCAGCCCGGAGGCGGAAAAGCCGTGACGCTCGGCCAAGCGATCGATCGCGGTCCAGATCTGCTCGTGGGACAGCATGTCGGGCCCAAGCCTGCGCCGGCCGCTAAGACGCACGGCCTAGTTGTAGGAAACTAGAACTAATCGGCCGGAAAGGCAATTGATCTTCTGCGTATTTCGCCACTCGTTTCCGCACCGTCCCGGCTGGTACCCGGCGCGTCCGCCAGCGGGGAGCCGCGCGCCGGGCGCGGTTGCGGAGGCCCCGCCACTCGCCTAATCGACGGCCGCCAACCGGACGCTATCGATGCCCCTCATCTACAAGATCTGCCCCCGCGCCCTCTGGCGGGAGGCCGAGGCCGCGGGCCGCTTCGACGGCGCGCCCGTCGACCGCGCGGACGGTTTCATCCATTTCTCCACCGCCGCACAGGTGACCGAGACGGCCGCCCGGCACTTCCATGGAGCCACCGATCTCCTGCTCGTGGCCGTGGAGGCGGATGCCCTCGGCGCAGCGCTCCGCTTCGAGCCCTCGCGCGGGGGCGACCTGTTCCCGCATCTCTACGGCGCGCTTCCCTTGAGCGCCGTGCGCTCCGTGGACGACCTGCCGCTCGGGGCGGAGGGCGGTCACGTCTTCCCGGCCGGGATCCCGGCATGATCGGCGCCCTCTTTCCGCTTGTGCGCCCGGTTCTGCACGGCCTCGATGCCGAGAGCGCGCACAACCTAACCCTTCGGGCCCTCAGCCTGATGCCGCCGCGACGGCCCGCGCCCGATGATCCGCGCCTCGCGGTCGATCTGCTCGGCCGCCGCTTCCCCAACCCGGTCGGGCTCGCCGCGGGCTTCGACAAGGGCGCCACGGTGCCGGACCAGCTCCTCGGGCTCGGATTCGGCTTCGTGGAGGTCGGCGGCGTGGTTCCGCGGCCTCAGCCCGGCAACCCGCAGCCCCGCGTGTTCCGCCTGACCCGCGACGGCGGCGTCATCAACCGGTTCGGCCTCAACAGCGAGGGGCTCGCGGTGGTCTCGCGACGGCTCGCCGCTCGGGCCGGCCGCCCCGGCATCGTCGGCGTCAATATCGGGGCCAACAAGGACTCCGCCGACCGTCTCGCCGACTACGCCGCCTGTACGCGCGCGCTCGCGCCGCTCGTCGGCTTCGTCACAGTCAACGTGTCCTCGCCCAACACGCCCGGCCTGCGCGACCTGCAGGGCGAAGCCTTTCTGGACGAGTTGCTGGCGCGCGTCATCGAGGCGCGGGACGCGGTGCATCCGGCCACCGCCGTGCTCCTCAAGATTGCCCCCGACATCGCCCTCGACACTCTCGACGCGATCTGCGCCACGGCAGTCCGGCGCGGCGTCCAGGCTCTCGTCGTGTCGAACACCACCATCGCGCGGCCCGATTCGCTCGCCGAGGCAGCGCTCGCGCGTGAGACCGGCGGCCTCTCGGGCCGGCCCCTGTTCGGCCCCGCGACGCGGCTTCTGGCCGAGACCTACCTGCGGGTCGGCGGGCGGGTGCCGCTCGTCGGCGTCGGCGGCATCGATTCGGCCGAGGCTGCCTGGACCAAGATCCGGGCGGGCGCGAGCCTGCTGCAGCTCTACTCGGCGCTCGTCTATGCTGGCCCGGGACTCGTCCCGGACATCAAGGCCGGGCTCGTCCGGCGCATGAAGGCGGAGGAGCTGACCGGCCTCGCGCAGGTCGTCGGGCGCGATGCCGGGGACTTGGCGCGCACGGCCTGACACTTGCGCGAAGGGGAGCCTGACAAGCTTTCGGACAGTTCCCATTGCGACGGATGAAGATGTGGAAATCTTTCCATCGGACGATAAGAGGATTGTAACGTTTTCGGTGCAGGCTCGGTCAGCGATATTCAGTCATCGCAGCTGGAATGCCGATCAGACGAGCCGGCCTCGACCTTGTCGGGCGCCGGCGGGATGGCCGCCATGTTCTCCTGGATCCGTGCGCCCTTCATCAAGACCCGCGCTCCGCACGCGGCACCCGCTCGCTACAACATCCGGGCGACGATCCGCGACGGTCGCGCGAGCCACGCCTGCATCATTCGCGAGTTGAATCGCACAGGCGCGTTCATCGAGTTCGAGCGAAGGCCGGCGGGCAAGCTCGGATCGACGTTCGACCTCCGGCCGGAGACCGATCGCACCTTCCGGCGTGTCAGACTCCTCTGGCAGCACAACGATCAGGCGAGCGTCGAATTTCTCACCGCCTGGGCCATCGCGCGATAACGGCGATCACGGTCGCCGGCCGGTCCCGGCCAGCACCGCGCAGGCGGCGCCGGCCCCGAGCAGCAGCCACTTCACGGGCAGCCATGCGGCGCCCTCGCCGGGGACGGGACGGTCGACGAAGCGGCCGGGCGCAACCTCGACGCCGGGCCTGCCATGGGCCTGCGCGTCCGCGATCTGGCCCGGCGTGACCGCCCATTGCGCGTCCCGTGCGCGGTCATAGGCCATCATCGCGAGGCCGACCGCGAGACCGGCGACGAGCGCCGCCAGGATCCGCACCCGCATCCGCAGGAAAGGTATTCGGGTCATCACTGCCGCATAAGTCGAGCGGGCGCCGGGCTCAAGCGCGCGCCCGATTCCGTTGCGTGCGTGAGGGCAAGCCGTACCCGCCTGAGAGCCTAGGGAGACCGCCTGCCCAGTACCTCTTGGATGAGAGGTCCGCGCCGAGACGCGCTCGCCGGGCTCGAGGAAGCGGCGGCTCGGGGCGGCCTAGAAGCCTTTCGCCGAGATGGCGTCCGACCATGCGACCGCGCGCTTGGCCATGCCGATATGCTGGCGCTCGTACATGCGGCCCTCGACCTTGATGGCGCCGCGCTTGGCATTCTCGGGCTTGTCGAAGGCTTCGATCACGAGACGGGCGCGACGCACTTCCTCCTCGGTCGGCGCGAAGGAGGTGTTGGCGGGCTCGATCTGATTCGGATGGATCAGCGTCTTGCCGTCGAAGCCGAGGTCGCGGGACTGGCGGCACTCGGTGCGGCACCCCTCGACGTCGGCGATGTCGTTCCAGACGCCGTCGAGGATGGTCAGGCCCTCCGCCCGTGCGGCGGCGAGCGTGAACATGATCCAGGGCAGCATCGGCACGCGGCCGGGCACGAGCTGCGCCCAGGTATCCTTGGCGAGATCGTTCGTCCCGAGCACGAAGCAGGTGAGGCGCGTGCGCGGGTCGCGCCGGGCAGCGGCGATCTTCTGGATGTTGAGGATCGCGGCCGGGGTCTCGATCATCGCCCAGACCTTGATCTCGGGCGGCGCGTCGAGGGCCTCGAGATGGTTGGCGATGCTCTCGAGCACCGCGGGCGAGGACACTTTCGGCATCAGGATCGCATCCGGGCGCGCCTCGATGGCGCTGCGCAGGTCGGCCTCGCCCCAAGGGGTCGGCGGCGCGTTCACCCGAATGATCAGCTCCCGGTCGCCGTAGCCGCCGCTCTTGACGGCGGCGCAGACCTGCTCGCGGGCGATGTCCTTCTCCTCCGGCCCGACCGCGTCCTCGAGATCGAGGATCAGCGCGTCGGCCGGCAGGGTCTTCGCCTTCTCCAGGGCGCGCAGGTTCGAGCCCGGCATGTAGAGGACGCTGCGGCGGAGACGGAGATCGGACATGGTGTGACCCTTATTTCGGTTTGCGCGCGACCCTAGAGCACGGCGCCGCCCGCACCAATTCGTTGAATTCTAAATGCGCGATAGACGGCTCCGTTTGACACCGACTCGCGCCGGCCGAGGTTACGCGAAGCCGGATCCGGCCGGATGCCCGGCGGTCGCTGCGGAGGCAACCCGCATTGACGGCCCGGGTCAGCCGGCAACACCCTGATTCGCCGCGCGGCGCCAAGACCAGCAAAATCCTGCGCCTCCGCGCGCCCCCTTTTGGTCACGTTCGATTGGTCAAAGGCCGCCCGAACCATTGGGGGTGTCGTAGGATGAAGGCGATCTGTTTCGGCCTGATGCTGGCCGTGGCCGCGCCGCAGGCCGCATCGGCGGCGAGCAACACGGCGGTCGGTGCCGGTTCCGGTGCCGTGGCGGGCGCGCTCGTCGCCGGGCCCGTCGGGGCGGTGGCGGGCGCCATCATCGGGGGCGTCATGGGCTCCTCGACCGAGCGGGCGGCCTCGCGCCGCCATCGCCGGGTCCGGGCCCTGCGCCGCCGCGCCCAGGTCATGCCGGTCCGCGGCACTGTCCAGCGAAGCGCCGAGCGCGAAGCCGCGCCCCGCACGCTGACGCCGACGGCGCCCGCGGCGACCGGCTCCGTCAGCGGGACGGCCTGGAAGGATCCGCGCTGAAGCGGCCGGGCGCGGTGCGGACTTCGCCGAAGGTCCGGCGGGCGAGACCCGGATAGGCGAGCGCCTGGCCGATTCCGCGGGCCGCCAGGAAACCCAGGAAGGACAGCCACAGGCCGGCATTGCCGAGGTCGGCATACCGCACGGCCGCGAGTGCGAGCCCGTAGGCGAGGAGCGCGGCCAGCATCAGGTCGCGCATCGCCCGGGTCCAAGTGGCGCCGATATAGATGCCGTCATAGGCAAACGGCGTCGCGGCGATGAAGGGCGCTGCCGCCGCGAAGGCGAGGTAGCGCCGCGCCGCCTCTCGCACCTCCGGGCTCGTCGTCACGGCGTCGATGAAGGCGCCGCCGAGCACGAGGCAGATCACGCTCACCCCGAGGCCGAAGCCGATGCACCAGCGCAGGCAGAGCGAGACGGCGCGCCGGAAGGCGGCGGCGTCCCGCGCGCCGACCGCCTGCCCGCACAGGGTCTCGGCCGCCGTTGCGAAGCCGTCGAGGAAGAACCCGCCGATCAGGAAGAGATTCCAGAGGACGGCGTTCGCCGCCAGCACCGTGTCCCCTGAGCGGGCGCCGAGTGCCGAGAACAGCGCGATGGCGCTGACGAGGGCGAGCGTGCGTGCGATCACGTCGGCATTGACGCTCAGCATCCGCCGCAGCGAGGCCGGATCGCGCACCGCCGACAGCGGCACGCGGAACGGGTAGGAACCGAGCCGGGCGAGGACCAGCAGTCCGAGGCCGAGCCCGGCGGCCTCCGCCAGCACGGTGGCGAGCGCCGCGCCCGCGAGTCCGAGCCCGAAGCCCAACACGAGCACGAGGGTGAGCGCGATGTTGGCGAGGTTGATCACCACCTGCAGGAGAAGGCCGAGATCCGTGCGACCGCGGCCGAGCACGGACCCAAGCACCGCGTAGTTCGCGAGCGTGAAGGGTGCGGCGAAGATGCGGATGTGGAAATAGACCGCGAGGCCCTGCGTCACCGCTGGGCTTGCGCCGCTCAGCGCGAAGGCGCCGGCTGCCAGCGGCCCCTGCAGCAGGACCAGGGCGAGGCCCGCGAGCGCGCCGGCCGCCAGCGCCCGCGCCAGGGTGCAGTCCACCTCGCCGGCATCCCGCGCGCCGACCGCCTGCGCGGTCAGGCCGGCCGTCGCCATGCGAAGCGACCCGAAGGACCAGAAGATCGCGTCGAAGATCACGGCCCCCAGCGCCACCGCCCCGAGAAGCGCCGCGTCGCCGAGACGACCGATTACCGCGGCGCCGACGAAGCCGAGGAGCGGCGTCGTGACGTTCGCGAGCGTCATCGGCAGGGCGAGCGCGAGGACGCGCCGGCCGGTCGCGGGACCGGGGGAGGTCATCGTCTAGGTGAAAGGTTCGTGTTGCGGATTCGTGTCTCGGCGTAGGATCCGCGCGCAGCCGGATCAAGCCGGCGCGGCTCACGAAGGCGGGAGCGGCCGGTCGCTCTCGGACAGCCCTACTTGGACACTGCCAACAGCCGCGAGATCAGCCAGAGCGGCACCACCACCACGGCGCCTGCCAGGATCCAGCCGCCGAAATCGTGGAAGGTCTCCAGGCCGAGGTCGATCAGCACGCGCAGGGTGTCGTAGGCGTGCCAGAACAGGCGGGCGGGTGTCAGCCCCAGCATCGCCATGAGGGCGCCCACGACCACGGACAGGAACAGGAGGCGCACGAACACCGCCGCCGGCGAGCCGCCGAGGAAGCGGTGCAGGCCCGAGCGGGTGCGGTAGCCTGGATGGCCGGAATCCCGGTACCCTGGCGGCGGGGCTCCGTATTGCGGTCCCTGACGGCGCGGTTCGTGCTCGACGATCATGCGTGTCCCCTGAAAGCGCTCTTCCAAGCGCCCGAACCCGGCGGAAGCGTGACGCATGCGTCACACCTTCGCGAAACCACATCGCTCCCCGGGCGTTAGGCCGTTTCGCAGATCGACCCGAGATGGCAATGCGGCGCCGGCCCGCCAAGATGCCGGTGCAAGGCGCGCTTTGCGCATTCCGCCCTGCGTGCGCCGGGCGGACAAATCGTCCAAGCTTGCGCACAACCGTGTTACGCTCGACCACTTCTGACGAGACTGGCCCACGATGATCGACCACGCCCTCTTCGACCCGGCGACGATCGATCCCGAGACCGAACGGCTCAATGCCGAGATCGTCGCCGCCCATGCCGCGCAGGCGGATCCCTGGGATCTGCCGATCGCGGAGGTGCGCGCTCGCCGGCGGCGCGGCACCCAGGCCTCACCCGCGATGCCGCGGAGTGCGAGGGCCGAGACGACGATCATCGAGGGGCCGGGCGGGCCGCTGACTCTGCGGGTGATCCGTCCCCGGCTGAAGCCGGGCCAGACCGCCCGCGGCGCCTACCTGCATATTCACCGGGGCGGCTGGGTCTGGGGCTCGGCCGACGAGCAGGACCCCTGGCTGGAGCGGATCGCGGATCGGTGCGGGTTCGTCTGCCTGTCCGTCGAGTACAGGCTCGCGCCCGAGCATCCCTACCCGGCGGCGTTGGAGGATTGCGAGGCGGCGGCCCTCTGGCTTGCCGGCCCCGGCAAGGCCGAGCTCGGCGTCTCCGCGCTCACGATCGGAGGCGAATCGGTCGGCGCGCACCTCGCCGTGATGGTGCTTCTGCGCCTGCGGGACCGGCACAAGCTGCCGCGCTTGTTTCGGGGCGCGAACCTCAACGCCGGCTTCTTCGACCTCGGGCTGACCCCGAGCGTGCGCAACTGGGGCGACGAACGCCTCGTCGTGAATACGCGGGACCTGACCAACTTCGCCAATGACTACGTCCGGGAGGGCGTCGACCGGAGGCGTCCTGACGTCTCGCCCCTCTACGCCGATCTCAAGGGACTGCCGCCGGCCCTGTTCACCATCGGCACGGCCGACCCGCTCCTCGACGACACCCTCTACATGTCGGCCCGCTGGGCGGCTGCCGGCAACGGCGGCCATACGGCGGTCTATCCGGGCGGCTGCCACATCTTCATCCGTTATCCGGGCGCGATGACGGAGCGGGCGCTGGAACTGATCGACCGTTTCCTCACGGCCCTTGCCTGAGGATCCGCTTCTCCCCCCCGCCTTCGCGGAGTGGTTCGCCGGACGCGGTTGGCGCCCCCGCGCGCACCAGCTCGACCTCCTGCGCCTTGCCGGCCGAGGACGCTCCGCACTCCTCGTCGCGCCGACCGGTGCGGGCAAGACGCTGGCGGGCTTCCTGCCGAGTCTCGTCGCGCTCTCCGGGCGTCGGGCGAGTGCGCGCCCAGGCGGCCTCCACACCCTGTACGTCTCGCCCCTCAAGGCGCTGGCGGTCGACATCGCCCGCAACCTCGAGGCGCCGGTCGCCGAGATGGGCCTGGGCATCCGGGTCGAGACCCGTACGGGCGACACCCCGGCCCACAAGCGCACCCGCCAGATCGACCGCCCGCCCGACATCCTGCTGACGACGCCCGAGCAGCTCTCGCTCCTGATCGCCCATCGGGAGGCGGCGGACCTCTTCGCGGCCCTGCGCTGCGTCGTCCTCGACGAGCTGCACGCCCTGGTCACCTCGAAGCGCGGCGACCTGCTGTCGCTGGCTCTCGCGCGCCTGCACCGTCTCAGCCCGGGCCTCACGGCGATCGGCCTCTCCGCGACCGTGCGGGAGCCGGACGCGTTGCGGCGATATCTCGTGCCGCAGAAGGCGCTGCCGGGCACCCCCGATCGGGACCCGACTCCCGCTCCCCCACGGGAGAGCGAACCCACGCTCGACCCTCCGCCCATGGCCGACCTCGTCGTCGTTCAGGGCGGCGCGAGGCCCGATCTGCACATGCTCGAGATCGGCCAGCGCCTGCCGCTCGCGGGGCACACCGCCTACCAGTCGATGCCCGCAATCTACGAGCTGATCCGACGGCACCGCACGGTTCTCGTCTTCGTCAACACGCGGCTACAGGCCGAGTACACGTTCCAGGAGCTGTGGCGGCTGAACGACGATGTGCTGCCCATCGCGCTCCACCACGGCTCGCTCGACGCCCAGCAGCGCCGCCGCGTCGAGGCCGCGATGGCGGCGGGACAGTTGCGGGCGATCGTCTGCACCGCCACCCTCGATCTCGGCATCGACTGGGGCGACGTCGACCTCGTCGTCAACATCGGCGCGCCGAAAGGCGCGAGCCGGATCATGCAGCGGATCGGGCGCGCCAACCACCGGATGGACGAGCCGTCCAAGGCCTATCTCGTGCCGGCCAACCGCTTCGAGATGCTGGAATGCCGGGCCGCCCTCGACGCCGTCGAGGAGGCCGCGCAGGACACGCCCGACGCCCGCCTCGGCGCGCCGGACGTGCTCGCCCAGCACGTTCTCGGCATGGCCTGCGCGGACGCCTTCGACCCGGTGGCGCTCTACGAGGAGGTCACCGCGGCCGCGCCCTATGCCGGGCTCTCCTGGGAGGAGTTCGAGCAGGTCGTCGACTACGTGGCGACCGGCGGCTACGCCCTGCGCGCCTACGAGCGCTTCGCCAAGATTCTGCGCGGTGCCGACGGCCTCTGGCGGGTGCGCGACGCGCGCGTCGCCCAGCAATACCGCATGAATGTCGGCACCATCATCGAGGCCGCGAAGGTCAAGGTGCGCCTTGCCCGGTCGCTGCGCGGAAAGCCCGGCACGGTGCTGCCCAGGACGGGCCGCGTACTCGGGGAGATCGAGGAGGACTTTGCCGAGACGCTCACGCCCGGCGACACCTTCCTGTTCGCCGGCGAGGTGCTGCGTTTCGAAGGCCTTGCCGAGGACGAGGCGATGGTCACGAAGGCAGGTCCCGGCACGGACCCTGCCATACCCTCCTACGCGGGCGCCAAATTCCCGCTCTCGACATTCCTGGCCGCGCGGGTGCGCGCGCTGATCGCCGATCCGTTCGAGTGGGACCGGCTGCCGAGACAGGTTTCCGATTACCTTCTGCAGCAGCGCCGCCGCTCGATCCTGCCGGGGCCGCGCGACCTTCTTGTCGAGACGTTCCCGCGTGGGGGGCGCCACTACCTCACGGCTTTCCCGTTCGAGGGGCGCCTCGCCCACCAGACGCTCGGCATGCTGCTGACGCGCCGGCTCGAACGGGCGCGCCTGCGTCCGCTCGGCTTCGCCGCCAACGATTACGGTATCGCGATCTGGACGACGCGCGACGTGGGCGAGCGCATCGGGTTCGAGCCGGCCTTCCTTGAGGAGCTGTTCGCCGAGGACATGCTTGGCGACGACCTGGAGGCGTGGCTCGACGAATCCGCCATGATGAAGCGCACCTTCCGGCAATGCGCAGTGATCGCGGGCCTGATCGAGCGGCGCTTCCCCGGCCAGAGGAAGACGGGGCGGCAGGTCACGATCTCGACCGACCTCGTCTACGACGTGCTGCGCAAGCACCAGCCCGATCACCTACTTCTGCGTGCAGCCCGCCAGGATGCGGCAACCGGACTCCTCGACGTGAGGCGCCTCGGTATGATGCTACAGCGCATCCAGGGGCGAATCATCCACAAGGCGCTCGACCGCGTCTCGCCGCTCTCCGTCTCCGTCATGCTCGAGATCGGGCGCGAGCGGGTCTACGGCGAGGGGGCCGACGAGATTCTGGCCGAGGCCGAGGCGCAGCTTCTCGAAGAGGCGCTGGCGTGAATGGTGAACCCGCTCCGTCATCTGAGGATGCGATCTTGGCGCTCGGCCAGAGACTTGAGAAGACTGGCAAATCTCCCGGCCTGGAGCTTGCCGGCGAGACCCTGACCCTCGATCTGTGCGGCGGCCTCTGGCTCGAGGCCCACCGAACCCTGATCGTCTCCGACCTGCATCTGGAGAAGGGGTCCGCCTTCGCGGCGCGGTCGGGCCAGTTCCTGCCGCCCTACGATACCCGGGAGACGCTGGCCTGCCTGCACGAGGCGGTTGTGCGCTTCGATCCCGCTCGGGTGGTGGCGCTCGGCGATTCCTTCCACGACGCGCGGGGGCCGGAGCGGATGGAACCGGGCGACCGTGCCATGGTGGCGGCCCTGCAGGAGGGGCGCGACTGGGTCTGGATCGCCGGCAACCACGACGCGAGCGTCACCGAGGGCGTCGGTGGCCGCTACGCCGAGACGCTGATGCTCGGCAATCTGAAGTTGCGCCACGAACCGACCCCCGGCGCCGCCGCGGGCGAGATCGCCGGCCACCTCCATCCCTGCGGCAAGGTGGCGATGCGGGGCCGCGCCGTGCGGCGGCGCTGCTTCGTCACGGACGGGCACCGGCTGGTCATGCCGGCCTTCGGCGCCTATGCGGGCGGCCTCAACGTGCGCGACCGGGCCTTCGAGCCCCTCTTCCCGAACGGCTTCACGGCGCATCTCCTCGGCGACGGGCGCGTCTTCGCGATCGGCCGGGCGATGCTGGCGCGGGACTGAGGAACCGGCAAACCGGGCCGGGCTACTGCAGCGTCCTCACCTCGCACTGCGCGTAATCCGCGCTGCCCTTCACGTAGGCGTTGAGCTTCTGCAGGTAGGCCTCCGCGAGGGGGCGGAAGGCCTGGAGCTCGGCGTTGTAGGCCTTGACCGCGTCGTTGTAGCTGTAGGCCTCCCAGCCTGGGCAGCCGCCCTTGGCGTCGAGGCAGGCGGGCTTCGGCGGCAGGGCGGGCTTCGTCGGCTTGGCCTCGGGCGGCGGCGGCTCGGGGCGCGTGCAGGCGGCCCTCGCCGGGGCTCCGAGCGCGAGGGCGAGCCCCAGCGCGATGACGGTCCGTCGCATCGTTGCATTCCCGTGGCCGAGACCGGCCGGAAGCCCGCTTGTGCCGGCTCCCGGGCCCGGGAACAAGGCGCCCCTACTCGGCCGGGGCGATGCGGGCCGGCCGCGCGGGGGGCCGAGCCCGCGCGCCGTCCGGCTCGCCGCGCAGGAGGCCGACGAGGGGCAGCGCGAGGCCGGCGGCGAGCACCCACCAGGCCGGCCGGATCATCCCGGAGAAATCGAGGTTGGCCCCGAGCACCATCGCCGGCGGGATGCCGTTGCGCAGGCCGTACCAGGCCGCCTCGAGGAGCGCGGTCGCGAGCGCGGTGCCGGCCGCGAGCCCGAGGAGCGGCAGCGGCCGCGAGGGCAGGCCCGCCCGGTGCAGGCCCCGCCAGCCCATCAGGAGCAGGAACAGCCCCGTCCAGAAGACCGGGTCGGAGACGTCGATCTTCGACTGCAGGAAATAGTGCAGCAATCCCAAGGCGGTGATGGCGTAGACGAGCCGGTGCAGACGGTTCCAGCCCTGGCCCATCCGGCGGATCGCCGCGTCGGTCGAGGTCACCCCGAGCGCGATCAGGCCGACGAGCGCCACGAAGCCGATCGTCAGGTAGACGCGCAGCGCGATCTCGCTGACGACCTTCGTGAGGACGAAGTTCTGATCCACCACGTAGAGGGCGAGGTGGATCAGCGCGTAGGCGAGCGCCGTCAGCCCGAGCATGCGGCGCAGGTTGATCAGCCTCGGCCAGTTCGCGATGCGCCGGAGCGGCGTGACGGCGAGCGAGAGCAGCAGGAAGCGGATGCACCATTCGCCGGTGCCGTGCAGGAGCGCCGTGATCGGCTTCGCCCCGAGCGCATCGAGGCGGTAGGCGGCCGCGAGGTAGAGGCCCGGCGCGAGCGCTGCCAGGAAGGTGGCGAGCTTCGGGAACGAGAGACGGCCGGCGCGGTCGAGCCAGGGCAGAGGGAGCGTCCGAGAGGCCATCGCGGGGTCTGACTGTTCCTGGAAGTTGTGCAACCGAGAGGTCGGAGGCGCGGGGCGCGCGCCGGTCATTCGCCGCGCCGAGACCTGCCGTTACGTCCCGGATATGGGTTTTGTTGGGAAGCGCGGCCGCTTCAAAACGTCGCCCGCGAAACGGAACAAGTCATGAACACTGGTGCCGTTCCGCGCCGCCGGGGCAAACGGGAAAGATCACGTCACGGCGCCGCTTCGGCCGGGGACGGGTGTGGAATGCCCGGCACCGAGCCGTCGCGCCGCCGATGTCCCTGCGTTAGGTTCGCGGCCCGCCCATTCCCGAAAACGGACGCATCACCCCTCCATGGCTGCCAGAACCCAACGGGAGACCGCGCGAGCGGGGGCCGACCTCGACGCGATGACGTCCGAGGAGGCGCGGGCCCGGCACGAAGCTCTGTCCGTCGAGATCGCGGAGGCCGACGAGGCCTATCACGGGGCCGACGCGCCGATCATGACGGACGCCGAGTACGACGCGCTCCGGCGCGCACTCGAGGACATCGAGGCGCGCTTCCCCGATCTCGCCGGCACCGGCGCGGCGAGCGTCTCGGTCGGCGCGAAGCCGTCGGAGAAGTTCGCGAAGGTGCGGCACGCCGTGCCGATGCTCTCGCTCGGCAACGCCTTCGCGGACGAGGAGGTCGAGGAGTTCGTCGCCCGCGTCCGGCGCTTCCTCAACTGGCCGGAGGGCGAGCCTCTCGATTTCACCGCCGAGCCCAAGATCGACGGGCTCTCCCTCTCGCTGCGCTACGAGCGGGGCCGGCTCGCCACGGCGGCGACGCGGGGCGACGGCGAGGTCGGCGAGAACGTCACCGCCAACGCCCGCACCGTCCCGGACATCCCCGGGACGCTCCGGGGGACGGACCTGCCGGAGGTCTGCGAGGTGCGCGGCGAGGTCTATCTCAGCCACGCCGACTTCGCCGCGATCAACGCCCGGCAGGAGGCGGCGGGCAAGCCCCTCTTCGCCAATCCGCGGAACGCCGCGGCGGGATCGCTGCGCCAGCTCGATCCCGCCATCACGGCCTCGCGGCCCTTGCGCTTCTTCGCCTATGCCTGGGGCGAGGTGAGCCCGCCCTTCGAGGGCACGCAGCACGGGGTGATGGAGCGCTTCCGCGCCTGGGGCCTGCCCGTGAACCCCCGCACGGCGCTCTGCGACGGGGCGCGGGCGATGCTCGCCCATTACCGGGCGATCGAGGCCGAGCGGCCGGATCTCGGCTACGATATCGACGGCGTCGTCTACAAGGTGAACGACCTGAGCCTGCAGCGCCGGCTCGGCTTCGTCTCGCGCGCACCCCGCTGGGCGCTCGCGCACAAGTTCGCGGCGCAGACGGCCTTCACGGTGGTGGAGGGCATCGAGATCAATGTCGGCCGCACCGGCTCGCTCAACCCCCTCGCCCGGCTCCGGCCCGTGACGGTCGGCGGCGTCGTCGTGTCGAACGCGACGCTCCACAACGAGGGCTACGTGCGGGGGGTCGGGGCGGATGGCGAGCCGATCCGCGAGGGCCGCGACATCCGGGTCGGCGATACCGTCGTGGTGCAGCGGGCGGGCGACGTCATCCCCAAGGTGATGGACGTCGTTATCGAGAAGCGGCCGGCCGATGCCGAGCCGTATGAATTCCCCACCACCTGCCCGGCCTGCGGCAGCCGGGCGGTCCGCGAGACCAACCCGCGCACGGGCAGGCTCGACGCGGTGCGCCGCTGCACCGGCGGCCTGATCTGCCCGGCCCAGAGCATCGAGCGGCTGAAGCACTTCGTCTCCCGCAACGCCTTCGACATCGAGGGCTTCGGCGAGACCTACATCGAGGTGCTGTTCGAGGCCGGCGTCGTGCGCCAGCCGGCCGACCTGTTCCGGCTCGACTTCGAGCGGCTCAAGGCCGCGGTCCTCGCCCGCCGCGAGGCTTTGTCCGCCGAGCGCCGCGCCGCCGGCGAGCCGCCCCCGAAGAAGGCCGCGAAGCGGAAGGGCGAGGACGAGGACAGGGCGATCAAGAACCTCGTGGCGGCGGTCGAGGCGCGCCGCAGGCTGCCGCTCAACCGCTTCCTGTTCGCGCTCGGCATCCCGCAGATCGGCGAATCGACCGCCAAGGCGCTCGCCAAGCGCTTCCCCGACATGCCGGCCTTGATCGCGGCGTTGCGGGCGGCCGCCGACGCGCAGGCCGGCCCGGACTGGATCGAGATCTCGACCGTGCCGCGGATCGGCCCGACCACGCGCGACCGTCTGCTGCGGGCCGAGGGCGAGGAGGGCGAGGAGGGCCCGCGCGCGCGCCTCACGGCGAGCCAGCGCGAGAGCCTGACCGCCCATTACGGGAGCCTCGAGGCGGCCGAGGCCGCGCTCGCCCGCGCCGCCGCGCAGCAGCCGGGCGAGGCCTATCACCACTTCGCCGATGACGGCGAGATCGGCCCCGTCGCGACCGATTCGCTGATCCAGTTCTTCTCCGAGCCCCACAACGAGGCGGCCGTGCAGGCGCTGCTCGCCGAGGTCGCGGTCGAGCCCATGCAGGCGGCGGGCTCGGCCGCCGCCTTCGCTGGCAGGACCGTGGTGTTCACCGGCTCGCTCGAGCGGATGACCCGCAACGAGGCCAAGGCCACGGCCGAGCGCCTCGGCGCCAAGGTCTCGGGCTCGGTCTCGGCCAAGACCGACCTCGTGGTGGCCGGCCCCGGGGCCGGCTCGAAGCTCAAGGACGCCGAGAAGCACGGGGTCAAGGTGATCTCGGAGGAGGAGTGGGTCGCGATGGTGGAGAGCGCCTGATATGGCGCCCGCCCGATCCCTTCGGTTCGGCGCAAGTCCTCCCACCTTCCCCTCATCCTGAGGAGCCGCAGCGCAGCGGAGGCCTCGAAGGAGGGCTCCAGAGAGGCCAAGAGGCCGCTGGAGGCCTCCTTCGAGGCCGCTGGCGCGGCGCCTCAGGATGAGGTCGAGGGGTGGGATGAGGGCGAGGGTGGGAGCTCTTACCCGCGCCGACGGGACCACGCGGATTTGGCATGAGGCCGGTCGTCTCCGCGGGGTCGGGCCTCCCGCCCCGCTGCGGCCCAACGGCCCGTTCGGGTGAAACCCGGTTGCGCCGCGACTCCCCCTCCCCCTATCGTCGCCGCCGATGACAATCCTGGCGATCGATTTCGAGACGGCGAACGAGCGGCGCGACAGCGCCTGCGCGGTGGGGCTCGCGTGGATCGAGGGGAACCGCGTCGTGCGGCGCGAATCGCGGCTGATCCGGCCGCCGGAGCTGCGCTTCGCGCCCGGCAACATCCGGGTCCACGGCATCCTGCCGGCCGACGTGCGGGGCGAGCCCGAATTCCCGGCCGTGATGGCGGAGTTCCTGGCCGATCTCGAAGGCGGGCTGATCCTCGCCCACAACGCGCCCTTCGACCTCGGCGTGCTGCGCGCGGGGCTCGCCGCCTACGGGCTGCCGGTGCCGGCCTTCTCCTATCTCTGCACGCTGCAGATCGCCCGGCAGGTCTTTCCGGACCCGGCCGGCTGCGGCCTCGGCAAGGTGGCGGCGCGGCTCGGCATCCGCTTCGAGCACCACGATGCGGGCGAGGACGCCTATGCCTGCGCCGAGATCGCGCTGGCAGCCGTGCAGGAGACCGGCGCGGAGGACGTTGCGGGGCTGCCGCGGGTGCTGCCGCTGCGCGTGACGACGCTGCCCGCCGGACCGGACCTGCCGCGCTGGCGGCCGCCCGGACGCGAGGGCCTCGGCGGCCGGGCGGCCTTCGTGGCGCGCCGCGGCCGGCAGGCGGAGGACGAGATCCGCTTCGCCATCCGTGGCAGCACCGGCAACCGCTACGAGGTGGCGCTCGAGGAGCGGCCCTTCGGCCTGTATCTCCGCTGCACCTGCATGGCCGGCCGCAACCGCCGCCGCTGCCGCCACGTCGACGCGATGGTGGACGGGGACGTCACCGACTTGGTCTCGACCAATCTCGCGGATGTCGAGCGCCTGCGCCGGCTGATCGCGTCGGCGCCGGCCGGGCACCGCGTCGAGCCCGAGCGGGTGCGGCGGGTGCAGGCGGCGTAGATCGATCGGTGGTGCGCAACCCCTCTCCCGCCTGGCGGGGAGAGGGGTGCCGTCGCGGGCGCCGCGCCTACGCCGCGTCCTTCACGGCGCCGTAGAAGGTGCCGCCGGTCTCGGCCATGCGGGCGAGGTTGTCGGGCACGGCGAAGCGCGGGCCGTGCTTGGCCTCGAGGCTGCGGGCGAGGTCCGCGAAGGTCTTGGCGCCCATGAAGTCGATGTAGGACAGGGCGCCCCCGGTGAAGGGCGCGAAGCCGAAGCCCAGGATCGAGCCGACATCGGCCTCGCGCGGATCCGTCACCACGCCCTCGCCGACCGTGCGGGCGGCCTCCAGCGCCTGCACCACGAGCAGGCGGTGCTTCAGCTCCTGCACGTCGATCGTGTCGGGGTCGAGATGCGTCGGCTGCAGGTCCCTGAGGCCGGGCCAGAGGCGCTTCGGGGCCGCGTCCGGGTAATCGTAGAAGCCCTTGCGGTTCTTGCGCCCGAGCCGGCCCTGATTCTCAACGAGCTCGACGAGGAGCGCCTTCTGGCCCGGATCGACCGCGTCGGGGCCGAGCTGCGCCTCCGTGGCCCTGGCGATCTTGAGGCCGAGATCGAGCGCGACCTCGTCGTTGAGCGAGAGGGGCCCCACCGGCATGCCGGCCATGCGGCCGGCCGCCTCGATCATCGCGGGTGGCACACCCTCGAGCAGCATCTTGTGCCCCTCGAGCAGGTAGGCGGTCACGCAGCGATTGGCGAAGAAGCCGCGCGAGTCGTTGACGACGATCGGGGTCTTCTTGATGGCCCGCACGTAGTCGAGGGCGGTGGCGATGGCGCGCTCGCCCGTGCCCTCGCCCTTGATGATCTCGACGAGCATCATCTTCTCGACCGGCGAGAAGAAGTGGATGCCGACGAACTGATCCGGGCGGCGCGACGCCTTGGCGAGGCCCGAGATCGGCAGCGTCGAGGTGTTGGAGGCGAAGATCACGTCCTCGCCGATCACCGCCTCGACCTTGGCGATCACCTCGGCCTTCACCTTCGGGTCCTCGAACACGGCCTCGATGACGAGGTCGCAACCGGCGAGGTCGGCGTAGTCGGCACTCGTCCGGATGCGGGCGAGCAGCGCGTCGCGGTCGGCCGTCTTGGCGCGGCCCTTGTTGATCTGGTTGGTGACGAGCGTGTGGGCGTAGGCCTTGCCCTTCTCGGCAGCCTTCACCGACTGGTCGATCAGCACCACCTCCATGCCGGCATTGGCGGTGACGTAGGCGACGCCCGCGCCCATGAAGCCGGCGCCGACCACGCCGACCGTCCCGACGCTCGTCGGGGCCACATCCCTCGGCCGGCGCGCGCCCTTGTTCAGCTCGCCCATGGAGATGAACAGGGTGCGGATCATGGCCGCGGCTTCGGTGGAGCGCAGGATCTTGGCGAAGTATCGGCTCTCGACCCGCAGCGCGAGGTCCATCGGCAGCTGCAGGCCCTCGTAGACCGAGGCCAGGATCGCCTTGGCGGCCGGATAATTGTCGTGCGTCTCGCGCCGGTAGATGGCGTTGGCGGGCGGCCAGATCATCATGCCGGCGGGCGAGTAGACCTTGCCGGAGGGCGCCTTGAACTTCGGCACGTCCCAGGGTGCGACGGCCGAGCCGCCGGCCTTGATCCACTCCTTCGCCCTGTCGACGATCTCCTCCTTCGGGGCGACGGCGTGGACGAGGCCCATGTTCCGCGCCATCAGCGGGCGGATCTGCTCGCCCTTGAACAGCATCTGCAGCGCGTCGCCCGTCTGCATCAGGCGCGCCACGCGCTGCGTGCCGCCGGCGCCGGGAAACAGGCCGACCTTGATCTCCGGCAGTCCGACGCGGGTCCTGTCGTCATCTGCCAGGATGCGGTGGTGGCAGGCTAGCGCCAGCTCGAAGGCGCCGCCGAGGCAGACACCCGAGACCGCCGCCGCGAAGGGCTTCCCGCAGGTCTCGAGCCTCCGGTAGAGGAGCGTCAGGCGGCGCGATTCCTCGAAGAAGTGGCGCATCGCCGCCTCCTCGCCCTGCTCGGCCTTGAGGCGCTCGTATTCCCGGCCGAGGCCCTGCAGCATGGTCAGGTCGGCGCCGCCCGAGAAGTTGTCCTTGCCCGAGGCGATGACGCAACCCTTGATGGCGGCGTCGCCCGCGACGGCGTCGACGATCTGCGCGAGCTCGTCCATCACCTCCGGCGTGATGACGTTCATCGAGCGGCCGGGCATGTCCCAGGTGGCGAGCGCGATGCCGTCGGCATCGGTCTCGAAGCGGAAATTGACCAAATTCATCGCTGATCCTCGTTCTGCCGGGTCATGATCTGTCGGGACGTTAAGGAGACGGGAGGGAACGTCACCCTAGAGTTGTGCTCGGGGGGATCACCAGGTCCTGAACACGATGAGCCATCTCAAGCCGTGCCGCGCCTGCCGCGACGGCGCCGAACTCGACTTCGCCTTCACGATGGCCTTCCAGCCGATCCTCGACCTGGCTCGGGACCGGGTCTGGGGCTACGAGGCCCTGGTGCGCGGGCCGGAGGGCCAGTCGGCCGCCTCGATCCTCGACCGGGTGACGGACGACACGCGCTACCGGTTCGACCAGGCCGCCCGCGTCCGGGCGATCGAGCTGGCCGGCCGCCTGTTCCCGCGGGACGGCGAGACGCGCCTGTCGATCAACTTCATGCCGAACGCGGTCTACGAGCCCGCCGCCTGCATCCGCGCCTCGCTGGAGGCCGCCCGCCGCGTCGGCTTCGCCCACGAGCGCATCATGTTCGAGTTCACGGAGAACGAGCGCTTCCGCGACACCGAGCACGTGCGCCGGATCGTCTCCGAGTATCGCCGCCAGGGTTTCCTGACGGCCCTCGACGATTTCGGCGCGGGCTATGCGGGCCTCAGCCTGCTGGCGAATTTCCGCCCGGACCTGATCAAGATCGACATGGACCTGATCCGCGGCATCGATGCGGACGAGGGCCGGCGGGGCATCGTCGCCGGCCTCGTCGCCATCGCGCGCGCCCTCTCGGTCACGGTGTTGGCCGAGGGGATCGAGACGCGGGGCGAGCTCGATGCCCTGCGGGACCTCGGCATCACCCTGTTCCAGGGCTACCATTTCGCGCGTCCTCTCCTGGAGGGCCTGCCGGAGGTCGCCGGCTTCGGGGAGCCGGCGTCCCTGGAGCGGGTTGCCTAGGATCTGCATGCTCTGACCGCGCCCCCGAGGCGCTCCCCGAATCCGCGCCGATGCCGGCCCTCAGCGGGCCGGCATCGGCATCCCGGCCGGGCCGCCCTCGCCGTCCCCCGCCGCCGCCACCGACAGCATGTTGAGGAGCTTGGTCACCGCGTTCTGCGAGATCGTGGTGACCGTCGAGGACGGATCGGCGTTGATCGCCTGGAACTTCTGGTAGGTCTTGTCGTCGTAGATCGCGTTGATGCGCTTCAGCTCGTCGAGCGAGAACTTGTCGGCGTATTCCTTGGCGAGGCCGTCCAGCATGACGGTGCGCTGGCGCTCGAACTCGGCGCGCACCTCCTTGCGGACGGCGTCGGCCTTGTCGTCCTTCATGGGCGCCACGGTCTTCTCCAGGGCGCCATTGAAGCCGTTCTCCAGGTTCTTGATCAGGGTCTTCTGAACCAGGGCCTTGGCCTCCGCGAGCTTGTCGGCGGCCTCGTCGGCGCGGGCGGCGAGCGGCAGGGCGAGGGCCGTAGTCAGGCAGAGGGCGGCGAGCAGTCGCGTCATCGTGGCGTTTCCCTTGTGCTGTCTCGGTCCGTCGCGCCTCGGCGACGGCCGGGCCGCCCTCTACCAGTGTTCGCAAGGGTTTGGGAGGCGCGCCCCCGCGCCGCACCCCTCGGGCGTCCGGGTCAGACCCGCTCGATGATGGTCGCCGTGCCCATGCCGGCGCCGATGCAGAGCGTCACCAGCGCCCGCTCCTTGCCGGTGCGCTCCAGCTCGTCGAGCACGGTCCCGAGGATCATCGCGCCGGTGGCGCCGAGCGGATGGCCCATCGCGATGGCCCCGCCATTGACGTTGACCTTGGCCGGGTCGAGGTCGAAGGCCTGCTGGAAGCGCAGCACCACCGAGGCGAAGGCCTCGTTGATCTCGAACAGGTCGATGTCGGAGAGCTGCATGCCGGCCCGCGCTAGCACCTTGCGGGTTACGTCGACCGGGCCGGTCAGCATCAGGGCCGGATCCGAGCCGATATTGGCAAACGCGCGGATGCGGGCGCGGGGCTTGAGGCCCGCGGCGTCGCCGGCCTCCTTCGAGCCGATCAGAACGGCGGCCGCGCCGTCCACGATGCCCGAGGAGTTGCCGGCATGGTGGACGTGCTCCACCGCCTCGACGTCCGGATGCGCGTCGGTCGCGACCGCATCGAAGCCGCCCATCTGGCCCATCTGCACGAAGGAGGCCTTGAGGCTCGCCAGCGACTGCATGTCGGTGCCGGGCCGCATATGCTCGTCCCGGTCGAGCAGCGTGATGCCGTTGACGTCGCGCACGGGCACGACCGAGTTCTTAAACAGGCCCTGCTCCCACGAGGCCGCCGAGCGCTTCTGCGACTCGACCGCGTAGGCGTCGCAGGCGTCGCGGCCGAAGCCGTACTTGGTGGCGATCAGGTCGGCCGAGACGCCCTGGGGCATGAAGTAGGACTTGATGGCGATGGCCGGGTCGACCGGCCAGGCGCCGCCCGAGGCGCCGAGGCCGACGCGGCTCATCGACTCGACGCCGCCGCCGACCGTCATGTCGTGCTGGCCGGCCATGACCTGCGCCGCCGCGAAGTTGATCGCGTCGAGGCCCGAGGCGCAGAAGCGGTTGATCTGCACGCCCGGGACGTGGGTGCCGTAATCGGCCACGAGCGCGGCCGCGCGGGCGATGTCGCCGCCGGCCTCGCCGACCGGATCGACGCAGCCGAGCACCACGTCGTCGACCCTGCGCGTGTCGAGGTCGTTGCGCTCCTTCAGGGCGCGCAGGGCGACCTCGGCGAGGCGCAGAGCCGTCACCTCGTGCAGCGACCCGTCCGGCTTGCCGCGCCCGCGCGGGGTGCGCACGTGATCGTAGATGTAGGCCTCGGGCATGTGTGTTTCCTCATTCAGACGAAGCCGACGCGATCCGTCCTCCCTCCCCTACCTCATCCTGAGGTGCCCGCGTGAGCGGGCCTCGAAGGAGGGCTCCAGACCGCGCATGGACCGCTGGAAGCCTCCTTCGAGGGCGCTCGCGCGCCACCTCAGGATGAGGTCGGGGGCGGGACGGATGGCGGAGCGATCATGCCTGTCGTTCGATACGCGCGTCCTCAAAACGCCTCGGCCGGCAGCGCCATCGTGCTGTCGGCACCGGCCTTGATGCGGGCGAGGCGCAGGGCCGTCTCGGGCAGCATCCGCTCCATGTAGAAGCGGCCGGTGACGAGCTTGGCGTCCATCCGCTCCGCCGAGGCTGCGTCCTCCCGCTTCCTGGCCAGCGCCGCCTTGGCGATGCGCGCCCACATGTAGCCCATCGCCACGAGACCGAGGAGGTGCATGCAGTCGCTGGCGCCCGCGCCCGCGTTGTCGGGCTTCGAGAAGGCGTTCTGCATGAACCACATGGTAGCGCCCTGCAGGTCGTTCAGGCCCGCCTGGAGGGGGGCCGTGAAGCCCTTCAGCGCCTCGTCCTCGCCGTGGTCCTTGATGAAGGTCTGGACCTCGCCGAGGAAGGCCATCATGGCGCGGCCGCCGTCCTTCGGCAGCTTGCGGCCGATCAGGTCCATCGCCTGGATGCCGTTGGCGCCCTCGTAGATCATGGCGATGCGGGCATCGCGCACGAATTGCGACATGCCCCATTCCTCGATGTAGCCGTGGCCGCCGAACATCTGCTGGGCCGCGACCGCGTTGTCGAAGCCCCTGTCGGTGAGCACGCCCTTCACCACCGGCGTCATCAGGCCCATGTGGTCGTCGGCCGCCTGACGCTCCCTGGCGTCCTGCGAGCGGTGCACGATGTCCGATTGCAAAGCCGTCCACAGCACCAGGGCGCGGCCCGCCTCGTTGAAGGCGCGGATCTGCATCAGGGTGCGGCGCACGTCCGGGTGGACGATGATCGGGTCGGCGGACCGGTCCGGCGCCTTGGCGCCCGTGAGCGCGCGGCCCTGCAGGCGGTCCTTCGCGTAGGCGACCGCGTTCTGGTAGGCGACCTCCGACTGGCCGAGCCCCTGCACGCCGACCGCGAGGCGGGCCTCGTTCATCATCACGAACATGGCGTTGAGCCCGCGATTCTCCTCGCCGACCAGCCAGCCCGTGGCGCCGTCGTAGTTCATCACGCAGGTCGAGTTGCCGTGGATGCCCATCTTGTGCTCGATCGAGCCGCAGGACACGCCGTTGCGCGCGCCCGGCGAGCCGTCCGAGTTCACCAGGAACTTCGGCACCACGAAGAGCGAGATGCCCTTGGTGCCGGCCGGCGCGCCCTCGATGCGGGCGATCACCAGGTGGACGATGTTCTCGGCCATGTCGTGCTCGCCGGCCGAGATGAAGATCTTGGTGCCGGTGAGGCTGTAGGAGCCGTCGCCGTTCGGCACCGCCTTGGTCTTGAGGAGGCCGAGATCCGTGCCGCAATGGGGCTCGGTGAGGTTCATGGTGCCGGTCCAGGCGCCCTCGACCATCTTCGGCAGGTAGGTCCTCTTCTGCTCCTCCGAGCCGTGGACGAGGAGCGCCGCGACCGCCCCCTGCGTCAGGCCCGGATACATGCCGAGCGCGAGGTTCGCGCCCGAGACGAATTCCTGGATCGCGGTGTTGAGGGTGTGGGGCAGGCCCTGGCCGCCGAATTCCTCCGGCACCGACAGGCCCATCCAGCCGCCCTGCGCGTAGGCGTCGTAGCCGGCCTTGAATCCCTTCGGCGTCGTCACCGAGCCGTCGGGGTTGCGCGCGCAGCCCTCCTCGTCGCCGATGCGGTTGAGGGGCGCGAGAACCTCCTCGGCGAGCTTGCCGCCCTCCGACAGGACCGCCTCGACGACGTCGGGCGACGCCTCCGAGAAGCCCGCGAGGTTGTCGTGGCGATGGAAGCCGAGCACGTCGTTCAGCAGGAACAGCACGTCCTCGACCGGGGCGCGATAGCTCGGCATCTCGTATCCTCCGCATCCGGCGAACCTTGCGGTCGGGCGACCGGCGATTCCCTCGATAGTTCATATGTAAACTATCTGGGGCGGCAAGGGCAAGGGGGAGAGCAAGGGGGAGCGCGAGGGGACCGGCCACGATCGGCGCGCGCCGCGCTCGGCTCCGGCCCGCGGGATGCCCGGCACCGTGTCGGCCTCCGCACGGTCGATGCCGCGCCGGGCCGGCGCCCGAGCGGGCGACATCGGCGAATGTTCGAATTGAGACAGTGCTTAACGGCCTGTTTACCAAGAAAGTCAAATGTTGCTCACAACCGACCCGATGTCGCGCGTCCAGGGCCCGTCCCGAGACGCCGCGACGCATCGGAGCGGGCGCCGGAAGCCGCCGACCCCAGGTCCGATGATGAGACGTAACGCCACGCCGAGCTTCGAGAGCTTCGATCCCGACGTGCTGGACGCGGCGCGCGAGGTGGCGCGGCGGGCGGGCGTGCCGCTGGAGACCTGGATCGCCTCCGTGGTTCCCGCCGAGGCCAAGCCGCAGGCCCGCAAGCGCCGCCGCGCCTCCGACGCGGCGCCGGGGGCTCCCTCCGGGGATCCGCCGCCGCAGCCCCGCGCGACGCCGGCCCAGAGCCGCCGGGCGCCGCCGAGGCCGGACGCGTCACCCCAGCCGCGGGCCGTCGCGCCGGCCCCTGCCGACCGCTTCGCCGAGACCGTCGACACGCTGATGCGGCGGCTCGACGCCATCGATCGGACCATCACGCAGGACCGGCAGGCCTCGCAGGACGCGGCCGCGCGCCGGATCGCCGATATCGAGGGCCGGATCAGCGACGCCCTCGGCGCCGGCTCGGCCCCGGTCCGGCAGGTGGCCGAGCGCCTCGGCGACATCGAGCGCCGGATGACGGAGCTCGGCGAGCAGCTCGCCCAGCCGCGCCCGCTCGGGCGCCGCGGCCGGCCCGCCCTCGCGGAGGTGCGGGATGCCGTCAGCGAGATCCGCCAGCGCCAGCGCGAGCTCGATGCGGGCGCGGCCACGCCGGACTCGGGCGAAGTGGCGGATCCGGGCGTGGTGGCGGCGATGCGCCAAGACCTCGCCCGGCGGCTCGACGCCACCACGCCCGAATCCGGCGAGCGGACGCCCTCCCCAGCCATTTCCGAGCTTCAGCGCGAGACGAACCGGCTGCGCGAATCGATCGGCGGCCTCGCGACCGGACGCGACGTCGGGGCGCTCGAACAGGCCATGCTGACGCTCGCCAGCGGCGTGCAGCGCGCGCAGGAGCCGGCGGACCTCGCCGCCATCGCAGCGCCGATCGAGCTGATCCGCGTGCAGGTCGAGCGGCTGGCCGACGACGTCGCCGACAACGTCCATGCCCGCGTGGCGAGCGACGTGGAGCGCCTCGCGAACCGTGTCGACAGCGTGCTCGCCGGGGGTGCCGGCGGCTTCGCCGACCGCGACGCCCTCTCGGACCTGTTCCGTGAACTCGACGAGATCCGCCGCCTGATCGCCTCGCTGGCCGGTCCCGAGCGCATCCAGGGACTGGCGCAGGGCCTGCAGGCGATCAGCTCGCAGATCGCGCAGCTCCAGACCGGCTTCTCCGCCGACCATCCCGACATGGCCGAGCTGCGGCCGCTCCTCGAGGAGATCCGCAGCGGCCTGAAGACGCCGAGCGCCGGCGCCATCGCGGGGCAGATCCAGGCGCTCGCCGCCAAGGTCGACGCCCTCCACGACAGCGCCGCGCGGGGTCTGCCGCAGGATTCCCGGGCGATCCTCGGGCGGATCGACGCGCTCGCCGACAAGGTCAACCCGGTCGGCGAGCTGATCGGCCGCCTCGAGGATCTCGGCGAGAGCCTGCGCCGGCCCGCGGCCCAGAGCGGCGAGATCGCCTCGATCCAGGGCATGCTGCGCAACCTCGCCGAAAAGGTCGACCGGGTCGGCGCGCGCTCGGGCGGCGAGAGCCTCGACGCGCTGGAGAAGCAGGTCCTGGCGCTTGCCAGCCGCCTCGATTCCCGCGGCGCCGATCCGGCGCTGGCGGGCCTCGAGCGCAGCATGGGCGAACTCATCGCCCAGGTCTCGACCCTGCGCGACGAGGCGCCGATCGCGGCGGCCGTCGAGCGGGCGACCCGCAGCGCGGTGGCCGAGGCGAAGGAATTCGGGCAGCTGCGGGCGGGACTCGCGGACCTGCGCAGCCAGCAGGCTGCGGCCGACCAGCGCATTCTGGCGACTCTGGAAGGCGTTCAGACCGCTCTCGATCGCCTCGCGATCCGCGTCGGCCCGGAGGCGGCGGGCGGCGCCCCCGCCCTGGCGACGCCCGCAGCCCGGGCCGAATCCCTCGAGGACAGGCTCCTGTCCTCCACCGGCGTGCAGCCGCCGCGCGCCCGCGCCACCCGCCGGCCGGACATGCCCCGCGTCTCGGTCGCGGCCGCCGAGGCGGCCCAGATGAGCGACGAGCTTCTGGAGCCCGGAGCGGGCCGCCCCGCGCGCGAGCGCCAGGCTCCCGCCCACGAATACCCGGAGCCCGGCCCGGAGGCCGCCTCCGACATCAAGACGAGCTTCATCGCGGCCGCCCGCCGGGCCGCGCAGGCCGCCCAGGCCGAGGTCGCCACGGAGGCGGGCCTCGCCGGCGAGCGCCGCGACGACCGGCTCGGCCTCCGCCGTACGGTGGCCGGCTCGGAGCCGGGGGCGCCGGGCCGGGTCGCGCGCCTGCGGGCCGAGATCGACCGGCGCCGCCGGCCGATCCTGCTCGGCCTCGCCGCCATCGTGCTGATGCTCGGCGCGCTCCAGGCCATCACCATGCGGGGCGATCCCGAGCCTGCCCCGGCGCCGCCCCGCATCGTCGAGGCCGCGCCCAAGGAGACGCCCCCGGCGGCCGCCGAGGCACCCGCGGCGGCTCCGGCTCCCGCCGAGCCCCCGGCCGCGCCTGCGCCGGACCCCCAGACCACGCAGGCGATTCCCGGCGGCGGCGAGGCGCAGCCGGCACGCCCGCCGGCGCCGCAGACGCGCTCGGCGCTGCCGTCCGTGCCCGGCATGTCGGCGCTCGGCGGCGAGCTCGCCGGAATCCCGACCGGCCTGTCGAAGCTGCGCCAGGCGGCGCTCGACGGCGACGGCGCCGCCATCTACGAGCTCGCCTCCCGCGAGGCGGACGGGCGCGGCATGCCGCGCGACCTCGCGCTGGCCGCCAAGCTCTACGAGAAGCTCGCCCAGGCCGGCTACGCGCCGGCGCAGTACAAGCTCGCCGGGCATTACGAGAAGGGCTCGGGCGTGGTGCGTGACCTCGGCCCGGCCAAGCTCTGGTATGGCCGCGCCGCCGAGCAGGGCCATGCCCGCTCGATGCACAACCTCGCGGTGCTCTACGCCGAGAACCCCTCGGCCTCGGGCCGGCCCGACTACGCCACCGCCGCGTCCTGGTTCCGGCGCGCGGCCGAATCCGGCGTGCGCGACAGCCAGTACAACCTCGCGGTGCTCTACGCCCGCGGCCTCGGCCTGACGCAGGATCTCGTGCAATCCTACGTGTGGTTCTCGGCGGCCGCCCAGCAGGGCGACGAGGATGCCGGCAAGAAGCGCGACGACGTGGCGGCCAAGCTCGGCCCCGGCGACCTCGCCCAGGCGCGCGGCCTCGCCTCCGCCTTCAGGCCGCGCCGGCTCGATCCGGCCGTGAACGAGCCGCCGGCCTCGAAGGACGCGGCGAACTCCGCCATGACGCTCCTCGGCGCCCCGCCCCCGACCGCCGCGCCGCAGGGCCACACGCTGCCGGGCAAGCGCACCTGAGCCGGGGCACCGACCCGGCGGCCGTCAGGCCGGCGCGCGGAAAGCTTGACGGGATGCCGCAGCGCGGGAACCCCGCGCTGCCAGGGCCGTATTGCTCTTCGGAGACATCCCCGGCCGCCCGCTCGGCGGCCCGCAGCCCGGAGGATGGATGGCGCGCGTGTCACCGGTCCCGATCGGCGCCCTCGTCCTGGGCGTGGCCGGGCTGATCCCGTTTCTCGGCTTCGCCGCGCTGGCGGTCAGCGGCAGCGACGGCGGCCTCGGCACGATCGGCCTGTCCCCGCGCACGATCCTCTCGGCCTACGGTGCCGTCATCGCCTCCTTCCTCGGCGGCATCCGCTGGGGCGCCGCCGCAGCCCGCAACGCCGGCAACGCCGACTACCTCCTGGCCATCATCCCCTCGCTCCTGGCCTGGGCGGCCCTCGCGGCGCCGGCCCCCTGGGACCTGCGCATCCTCGGAGGCCTCGTCCTGGCCTGGGGCCTCGTCGACCAGGACCTGCCGCGCAGGGGCCTCGTGCCGGTCTGGCTCGGGCGCCTGCGTCTGGTGCTGTCGGGCGTCGCGGGCGCGGCGCTGCTGGTCGCGGCGTGAATTTCCTCGCTTCCCTGGGCGACGGCCGGCCCGCACGCGGGTGATGCGCCCGCCCTCGCGGCCGCGCTTCGGGCCCGCCCCTCGGCTTGACCCCCGGCCACGCCGATGCGAGAGCCGCCGGGGCGCCCTCGCGCGCCGGAACGGGATCCCTGCATGAGCGCACCCCTCGATCTCCTCGTCCTCGGCAACGCGATCGTCGATGTCATCGCCCGCACCGACGAGGGCTTCCTGTCGGCGCAAGGGGTCGCGAAGGGCGCCATGCAGCTGATCGACGAGCCGCGCGCGGAGGAGCTGTTCTCCGCCATGGGCCCGGCGACGATCGTCTCGGGCGGCTCGGGCGCCAACACGGCGGTCGGGGCCGCGATCCTCGGCGCGAAGACGGGCTTCGTCGGCAAGGTAAGGGAGGACGAGCTCGGCCGCCTCTTCGCCCACGACCTCAAGGCGACCGGCGTGGCGTTCGGCGTGGCGCCGGCCAAGGACGGCCCCGCCACCGCACGCTGCTTCGTGCTCGTGACGCCGGACGGCGAGCGCACGATGAACACCTATCTCGGCGCCTGCCAGGGGCTGTCGCCCGCCGACGTCAACGAGGCGACGGTGGCGAGCGCCCGTGTCACCTACCTCGAAGGCTATCTCTGGGACCCGCCGGCCGCCAAGGACGCGTTCCGCAAGGCCGTGAGGATCGCCCACAATGCCGGCCAGGCCGTGGCGCTGACCCTGTCGGACGCCTTCTGCGTCGGGCGCTACCGGGACGAGTTCCTGGGCCTGATCCGCGACGGCAGCATCGACATCCTGTTCGCCAATATCGGCGAGCTGCAGAGCCTCTACCAGACGGACGACCCGGACGCGGCGATCCGGGCGCTTCGCGACGAGCGAGACAATCGCGGCCGGCACCTGCTCGGCCTCGTCACCCGCTCGGAGGAGGGCTCCGTGGTGGTGAAGGGCGGCGAGATCCGGGCCGTGGAGGTCTCGCCGGTGCGCGAGGTGGTGGATTCGACGGGCGCGGGCGACCTCTTCGCGGCGGGCTTCCTGGCCGGGCACGCGCGCGGGCTCGACTACGTCACCAGCGCCCGCCTCGGCGCGCTCGCGGCCGCCGAGGTGATCCAGCATATCGGCGCCCGGCCGCAGGGCGACCTCGTGGCGCTGGCCAGGGCGCGCGGCCTGATCTGATCCGGCCTCCGATCGAGAGGCGCCCTCCGCCGGATCAGGGCCTCAGCAGCACCTTGCCGACCGCCTCGCGGCGCTTGAGGATGCCGAGCGCCGCCGCGTAGTCCTCCAGCGGGTAGACGCCGTGCACCTGCGCGGTGAGGCGCCCCTCGGCGACCCAGGCGAGAAGCTGGCGCTGGTTGGCCTGGTGGGCCTCCGGCTCCTGCTCGAGGAACACGCCCCAGTGCACGCCCTGCACGTCGATGCCCTTCAGGAGGACGAGGTTGAGGGGCAGGCGCGGGATCTCGCCCGCCGCGAAGCCGACCACGAGGAAGCGGCCCTTCCAGGCGAGTGCCCGCAGCGCCGGCTCGGCGAAGTCGCCACCGACCGCGTCGTAGACCACGTCGACGCCGCGCCCGCCCGTCATCCCGCGCAGCGCGTCCTTGAGGGTGTCGGGGCTGTAGACCAGCCCCTCGTCGGCCCCGTGCCGGCGGGCGACCGCGAGCTTCTCCTCCGAGGAGGCGCAGGCGATGACGCGGGCGCCGAGCGCCCTGCCGAGCTCGACCGCCGCGAGGCCGACCCCGCCCGAGGCGCCGAGCACCGCCAGCGTCTCGCCGGGCTGCAGGCGGGCGCGGTCGCGCAGCGCGTGCAGCGAGGTGCCGTAGGTGATGGTGAGGCCCGCCGCCTGCTCGTCGCTCACGCCCTCCGGCACCGGGGTCAGATGGCGCAGCCCGACCGCGAGACGCTCGCGGCAGGTGCCGAATTTCTGGTGCACGATCACCCGGTCGCCGACCGCGAGGGGGGCGGACGAGCCGGGCCCCAGGGCCTCCACCACCCCGCAGGCCTCGCCGCCGGGCGAGAACGGAAGCTCCGGCTTCACCTGGTACTTCCCGGCGATGATCAGCGTGTCGAAGAAGTTGAGCCCCGCGACGCTCACGCGGACCAGGGCCTCGCCGGGGCCTGGCACCGGATCGGGCAGGGTCTCGATCGAGAGATCCTCGGGCCCTCCGAGCCGGGTGCACAGCAATGCCTTCACGTCGCGCCCTCCATCCGTCGGCCCCGCTTGCACCGGATGCGGCCGCGGGCGCAAGCGCCGGGCTCAGGCCCGCGCGTAGGTGCCGGTGATCCCGCCCTTGGCGAGGACGTGGCCCCTCATCGCGTCGAGGAGCGCGCCGCGCCCCGGCGAGGTGCCGAGGTCGAGCGTCGCGTCGAGGGCGTAGACCTGGAAGACGTAGCGGTGCGGCCCGTGCCCGGTCGGCGGGTCGGGGGGCAGGTACTGGTCCCTCAGGAAGCTGTTCTTGCCGAGGTTGTGATGGGCGCCGGGGCCGGCGGGGCTCGCGAGCGCGCCCTCCGCGAGCGCGGCATCGTGCCCGGCGAGATTCCAGACGAGGAGGTGGACGAGGGGCTTCGGCGTCGGGCTGTCGGCGTCCTCGACGAGGATCGCGACGCTGCGCGCTCCCTCCGGCACGCCCGTCCAGGCGAGCGGCGGCGAGGTCCCGGCGCCGTCCTGCGTCGAGCGGGCCGGCAACGCCGCGCCGTCCGCGAACGCCGCGCTCGTCACCGTGAGCGTCGCGGGCACGTCGGCGAAGGCGGCGTGATAGGCCGTCTTCTCCAGGCCGGCCTTGAGGCCGGAGAGGGCCTCACCAAGCGCGTGCGGGATCTTCTCGAGCATGGGGCCTCCGGGCTGACCGGCGTCAACGGCGGCGGGCGCCTTCGGTTCAGGCCGGCCGCTCGGCGGTGATCATGTAGTTGACGCTTCGGTCGCGGCTCGCCCGCCAGCTGTCGCCGAGCGGGTTGTAGACGACGCCCGTCGTGTCGGTGAGCGTGAGGCCGCCGGCCTCGACGGCCCGCGCCAGCTCGTCGGGCGTGACGAACTTCTCCCAATCGTGCGTGCCCTTCGGCAGCCAGCCGAGCACGTACTCGGCCCCCACGATGGCGAGCGCGAAGGAACGCATGGTCCGGTTGATCGTCGCGGCGAACATCAGGCCGCCGGGCTTCACGCCCTGGGCGGCCTTGCGGATGAAGGCCGGCATGTCGGCGACGTGCTCGACGACCTCCATGGCGAGCACGATGTCGAAGCGCGCGCCCGCATCGACCACGGATTCGACGGTCTCGGCCCGGTAGGCGACCCGCACGCCCTCGGCCTCGGCATGCGCGGCCGCGACCCGGATGTTGGCCTTCGCGGGATCGAGCCCCGTCACCTCGGCGCCGAGACGCGCGAGCGGCTCGGAGAGCACGCCGCCGCCGCAGCCGACATCGACGAGGCTCAGCCCCTCGAGCGCGAAGGGCGCGGCCGGATCGCGCCCGAAATGCCGGCACGCGGCGTCGCGGATATAGGCGAGGCGCACGGGATTGAACCGGTGCAGCACCCGCATCGGGCCGCGCTCGTCCCACCACGTCGACGCGAGGGCGTCGAAGCGCGCGACCTCGTCGCGGTCGACGGAGGAGGCAGTCGTCTCAGGATTCATCGGCTCCCCGGGGCCTCGTGCGCCGTTTCGAGGCGCGGGCATCGCGCGACGCCCCGTCGAGCCGGCCTTGTGATTGACAGGTTGGTGCACCCCTTGTACCCGCCGAGGCCCGACCCGGTATAGCCGCAACCTGCGGCGAGGGACGCGCGGGTCCCGCCCTCTCGCGGGGTGCCCCCGACATGCTCTGAAGGTCAACGACGCGGACGCGACATGCCCCGTTTGGTGATGAAATTCGGCGGCACCTCCGTCGCCAACGTCGACCGGATCCGCAACGTGGCGCGCCACGTGGCGCGCGAGGTCGCGGCCGGCTACGACGTCGCCGTCGTGGTCTCGGCCATGTCCGGCAAGACGAACGAGCTCGTCGGCTGGGTGAAGGACGCCGACGCCCTCTACGACGAGGCCGAGTACGACGCGGTCGTCGCCTCGGGCGAGCAGGTGACCTCGGGTCTCCTCGCCGTCGCCCTGCGGAAGGACGGCATCCAGGCCCGCTCCTGGCAGGGCTGGCAGATCCCGATCGAGACCTCCGACGCGCACGGCTCGGCCCGCATCGCGGCGATCGACCCGGCGCGCCTCGACGAGAGCTTCCGGCGCCGCGAGGTCGCGGTGATCTCGGGCTTCCAGGGCATCCACCGCGAGACCGGTCGCATCACCACGCTCGGCCGCGGCGGCTCGGATACCAGCGCCGTCGCGGTGGCGGCCGCCATCGGCGCCGAGCGCTGCGACATCTACACGGACGTGGACGGCGTCTACACCACCGACCCGCGGGTGGTGCCCAAGGCCAAGCGCATGGAGCGCGTGACCTTCGAGGAAATGCTGGAGATGGCCTCGCTCGGCGCCAAGGTGCTGCAGGTCCGCTCCGTCGAACTTGCCATGGTGCATCGCGTGCCCACCACCGTGCGGTCGAGCTTCGACCCGCCGGACGCCGCCCGCCCCGGCACCCTCATCTGCGACGAGGACGATATCGTGGAACAGCAGATCATCACCGGGATCGCCTTCGCCAAGGACGAGGCGCAGGTCACGCTCCGCTCCGTGAAGGACAGCCCCGGCGTCGCCGCCGCCATCTTCGGTCCGCTCGCCGACGCCAACATCAATGTCGACATGATCATCCAGACCGTGTCGGGCGACCAGTCGACCACCGACATGACCTTCACGGTGCCGGCGGCCGATTACGAGCGGACCCGCACCATCCTCGCCGGGCAGCGCGAGACGATCGGCTACGGTCAGATCGAGGGCGCCACCGACGTTGTGAAGGTCTCGGCGATCGGCGTCGGCATGCGCAGCCACGCCGGCGTCGCCGCCAAGGCCTTCCGGGCGCTCGCCCAGAAGGGCATCAACATCCGGGCGATCACCACGTCGGAGATCAAGTTCTCGGTGTTGATCGACGCGGCCTATACGGAGCTTGCCGTTCGCACGCTCCACTCGCTATACGGCCTCGATCAGGCTTGAACCTCCGCGCCGGGGCGACCGACGCGTCGCCTTGCGTTATGAGTTTGGCGCCAAGGTTGCACCGGCCGCCGAAGGTTGGATTGACGAGACGATGCCCGCTGCGCCCGGAGGCCCGCGCCTGCTGCTGCGCCGCCTCCGCGAAGCCATGGCGGAGCCGGTCAGCCCACAGGCGCGCCTGGACCGTATCGTCGTCCTCATCGCGGCGAACGTCATCGCCGAGGTCTGCTCCGTCTACGTCCTGCGCGACGACAACACGCTCGAGCTGTTCGCCACCGAAGGGCTGAACCGCGAGGCCGTGCACCTCACCCGCATGCGGGCCGACGAGGGCCTCGTCGGCCTGATCGCCCAGACGGCCGAGCCGCTCTCGCTCTCCGACGCCCAGTCGCACCCGGCCTTCGCCTATCGCCCGGAGACGGGCGAGGAGGCCTACCACGCCTTCCTGGGCGTGCCGCTCCTGCGCGCCGGCAACACGCTCGGCGTGCTCGTCGTCCAGAACAAGACCTACCGGGTCTATTCCGAGGAGGAGATCGAGGCGCTCCAGACCACCGCCATGGTGCTCTCGGAGATGATCGCCTCGGGCGAGCTGCAGACCCTCGCGCCGGGCGCCGGCTCGGCCGCGCGGCGGCCCGTGAGCCAGCGCGGCGTGGCGCTGGCCGAGGGCATCGGCCTCGGGCATGTGGTGCTGCACGAGCCGCGCATCGTCGTGAAGACGCTGATCGCCGAGAACGTCGAGCGCGAGGTCGAGCGCCTCGAAGTGGCGATCGAGGAGGTGCGCTCGGCGATCGACGCGCTCGTGGAGCGCGGCGACTCGATCGGCACGGGCGAGTCCCGCGAGGTGCTCGAGACCGTGCGGATGTTCGCGCACGACAAGGGCTGGCTGCGCCGGATGCGCGAGGCCGTGGTCTCGGGGCTGACTGCGGAGGCGGCCGTCGAGCGCGTCCAGTCGGACAACCGCGCCCGGATGCTGCGCCAGAGCGATCCCTACCTGCGCGACCGCCTGCACGACCTCGACGACCTCGCCAACCGCCTGCTGCGCCAGCTCATCGGCCCGGAGGCGTCCGGGCGCGGCGGCGCCATGCCGGAGAACGCCATCCTGGTGGCCCGCTCGATGGGGCCGGCCGCGCTCCTCGACTACGACCGCACCAGCCTGCGCGGCGTCGTGCTGGAGGAAGGCGGCCCGACGAGCCACATCGCGATCGTGGCGCGCGCGCTCGGCATCCCGGCGGTCGGCGAGGTCGAGAACGCCACCGCGCTCTGCGATGCCGGCGACGCCATCATCGTGGACGGGGTGGCGGGCGAGATCCAGGTCCGCCCCGGTCCCGAGATCGAGGCGGCCTACGCCGAGATGGTGCGCCTGCGCGCCCGCCGGCAGGAGCAGTACCGGGCTCTGCGCGACGTGCCGGCGGTGACCAGGGACGGCGTGCGCATCGGCCTGCAGCTGAATGCGGGCCTCCTCGTCGACCTCGCGCACCTGAACGAGACCGGGGCGGAGGGGATCGGCCTGTTCCGCACCGAGCTGCAGTTCATGGTGGCCGAGCGCATGCCCTCGGCCGCCGAGCAGCAGGGCCTCTACGAGGCGGTGTTCGCGGCCACCGGCGACAAGCCGGTGACGATCCGGACCCTCGACATCGGCGGCGACAAGATCCTGCCCTACATGCCGAAGCTCGAGGAGGAGAACCCGGCGCTGGGCTGGCGCGCGATCCGGATCGGCCTCGACCGCCCGGCCCTGCTCCGGGTGCAGCTGCGCGCGCTCCTCAAGGCGGCGGGGGGGCGCCCCCTCAAGATCATGTTCCCGATGGTGGCCACCGTCGACGAGTTCGTGCGCGCCAAGGCCATCGTCGACCGCGAGAAGGCGCATCTGCGCCGCCACGGGCACGCGCTGCCGAGCGATTGCCGCCTCGGCGCGATGATCGAGGTGCCCTCGCTGCTCTTCCAGATCGACGAGATCGCGGCGGCCGCCGACTTCCTCTCGGTCGGCTCGAACGACCTGATGCAGTTCCTGTTCGCGGTCGACCGGGAGAACCGGCGCGTCGCCGACCGGTTCGACCCCTTGAGCGCGCCGGCGCTGCGGGCCTTCCGGGTCATCGCGGAACGCGCGGCCGCGGCAGGCTGCCCCGTCACCGTCTGCGGCGAGATCGGCGGGCGCCCGCTCGAGGCGATGGTGCTGATCGGGCTCGGCTTCCGCGACCTCTCGATGTCGCCGGCCGCCATCGGCCCGGTGAAGGCGATGGTGCTCAGCATGGACGCCGCCGCGGTGCGCGCCGTGATCGACGCGGAGCTCGAGCGGACGAGCGACGGGGCCTCGCTCAGGCCCGCGCTCACCGCCTTCGCGAAGGCGCAGGGCGTGCCTATCTAGGGAATGACGGCGCCGCGCGCCCTGCGCGCCGGCCCCTGCGGGTCCGAGACGCGATCCCGCATTGTCCCGCCTCCACGCTTCAGAGTATCAGCCGGGCGATGACCCCTCTTCCTTCCGAGCGCCTCGATGCCATCCTGGCGCGCCACGACATCGTCACCGCGACGCTGAGTGCCGGTTCGGCCGATTCCGACACCTTCGTGCAGCTCTCGCGCGAACTCGCCGACCTCGATCCCGTGGTCGCGGCGATCCGCGCCTACCGGCTGGCCGCCGGGAACCTCGCGGGCGTCGAGGCGCTCATCGACGAGCCCGGCAGCGACCCCGAGATGCGGGCGCTCGCCGCCGAGGAGAAGCCGGAGGCCGAGGCGGCCCTGGAGCAGGCCCACCGCACTCTCCAGCTGATTCTGCTGCCGAAGGACGCGGCGGACGAGAAGAGCGCCATCCTGGAAGTCCGCGCCGGCACAGGCGGCGACGAGGCCGCCCTGTTCGCGGGCGATCTGTTCCGGATGTACGCGAAATACGCCGAGTCCAAGGGCTGGAAGGTCGAGGTGATCTCCGAGAGCGAGGGCACGGTCGGCGGCTACCGCGAGGTCGTGGCCGAAGTGAAGGGGCGCGGCGTCTTCGCGCGGCTGAAGTTCGAGAGCGGCGCCCACCGCGTGCAGCGCGTGCCCGAGACGGAGACGCAGGGGCGCATCCACACCTCGGCCGCGACCGTGGCGGTGCTGCCGGAGGCGGAGGAGGTCGACATCGTCATCAACGACGCGGACCTGAAGATCGACACGATGCGGGCACAGGGCGCGGGCGGCCAGCACGTGAACAAGACGGAATCGGCGATCCGCATCACCCACGTGCCGAGCGGCATCGTGGTCTTCGTCCAGGAGGAACGCTCCCAGCACAAGAACCGGGCCCGCGCGATGGCGCTCCTGCGCGCGAGGCTGTTCGACGCCGAGCGCACCGCCAAGGATTCGGCCCGGGCCGCCGACCGCAAGGCGCAGGTCGGCTCCGGCGACCGGTCCGAGCGCATCCGAACCTACAACTTCCCGCAGGCCCGGGTGACGGACCACCGCATCAACCTGACCCTCTACAAGCTCGAGGAGGTGCTGGCCGGCGCCGCCCTCGACGAGCTCGTCGACGCCCTCGTCACCGAGCACCAGGCCGAATTGCTGGCGGCGGAGGGGATGGCGTGAGCGGCGAGCCCGCGCCGCCTCTCGATCCCGACACCCCGCGCAGCCTCGCCCTGCGGCAGGTCGCGCGAGCCCTCGCGGCGCGTGGGCCGACGAGCGCACCGCATTCGGTCGGGGAGCGCGTCGAGCCGCCCGAGCCCGCCTCCGAGCCGGAGCGAGGCGCGGCAAGCGACGCCCGCTTCCTCCTCCTTCACGCGCTCGGGCTCTGCGCGACCGATCTGGTCCTGCGCGGGGATGCGCCGATCGGCCGGCCGGGCGCGCAGGCGCTCTCCGACGCGCTCGCGCGGCGGATCGCGGGAGAGCCGGTGGCGCGGATCGCGGGCGCGTGGGAATTCTGGGGGCTGCCCTTCCACCTGTCGCCGGCGACGCTCGTCCCGCGGCCCGACACCGAGACGCTCGTCGAGGCGGCCCTCGCGGCGATCGGCGACCGGGACCGGCCGCTGCGCATCCTCGATCTCGGCACGGGCTCGGGCTGCATACTGGTGGCGCTGCTGACCGAGTTGCCCCGCGCCTTCGGCATCGGCCTCGACCGCTCCTTCGCGGCGCTCCGGACGGCCAGGTCCAACGCGGCGCTGAACGGCGTGGCCGGGCGCGCCGCCTTCCTCAACGCAGATTGGTGCGCGAGCCTCGGCGGCCCCTTCGACCTGATCGTCTCGAACCCGCCCTACATCGCGCGCGCCGTGATTCCGGGCCTGTCCCGCGAGGTCCGCCTGCATGATCCGATCGAGGCCCTCGACGGCGGCGCCGACGGGCTCGACGCCTACAGGCGCATCCTTGCGGGCATCGCGGCCCCTCCCCATCTCCTCGTGAAGGACGGCGTGCTGGCACTGGAGATCGGGTTCGATCAAGCCGCCCTCGTGTCGGATCTCGGCCGATCGGCCGGGTTCGCCGATGTCAGGGTCGGCCGCGACCTCGCGGGCCACGACCGGGTCGTGGTGCTGCGCCGCACGTTTGTGTGAAGATCCGGCCCCGTTGCCCTAGGACGAAGGCCGGCTTCTCACGAAAAAATGCTTGTTGGACAGGGAGCAAGCCGCTAGTGTCGCAATGCAGGTCGCGAACGGTCCGTTAAGACGGGCAGCGGTAAGGTCGGCGACGATACCTTCCGCCGAGTTCGCTGATCTCCTCACCACCGAGCAGGCGCGTTTTCTCTCGATCGCGATGCGGCTTGGTGACATTCGAACCTGACAATCGAACGGCGTCGCGGACGCAAGCGTAGGCCCGATTGGACGGGACGGCCGGAACGGCAACAGATCGCGGAACCTCAGCGGCGGCACGCCGAAGTCTCGGCGTCGGGCCCGTGCGGGGAGCCGGATCCGAGCCGGTCAGGGAACAGTCGCAACGGCAGACGCGCCTTTTGCACGAACGAGGGTCAATCGAGACCGATGAGACCAAATCAGAATAGACGGATGCGTGGCCGCAATCGGCCGAAGGGTCCCAATCCCCTGACCCGCTCCTACGAATCGAACGGCCCCGACGTCAAGATTCGCGGCACTGCCCAGCACATCGCCGACAAGTACGCCCAGCTCGCGCGCGACGCGCAGGCCGCCGGCGACCCGGTGGCGGCCGAGAACTACTTCCAGCACGGCGAGCACTATTTCCGGATCATCTCGACCGCGCAGGAGCAGAACAGGCAGCAGCTCGGCACCGGCTACGCCCGCCAATCCTACGAGGACGACCTCGACGAGGGCGACGACGAGGGCTCCGGCCAGGGCGCGCCCGGGCAGAACGGCCACGGCTACAACGGCTACGGCGACGATTATGCCGATCCGGGCCAGCAGCCGCAGCCCTACGAGCCACGGTACGAGGGCGGCTCCGATGGCCGGCAGCAGGGCCGGGGCGATCGGCCCGACCGCCGCGAGCGCTTCCAGAACCGCAATGAGCGCGGCCAGCGCTTCGACAACAATCGCTACGACAACCAGCGGCAGGAACGGCCGGATTACGGTCGGCAGGACCAGCCGCGCACCGATTACGGCCGCCAGGAGCAGGCTCGCCAAGACCAGACGCGTCAAGACCAGGCTCGTCAGGATCAGCCCCGCGAGTCGCGCTTCGAGAATGGCCGCGGCGAGTATCAGCGCCCCGAGCCTGTCCGGCAGGACGGATCGCGCGGCAGCCGCGGCGAGGCGGTCGAGGCTCCGCCCCGGCGCGAACGCCGCCGCGAGGAGGCTGCCCGCCCGGCCGAGGAGACGAGCGCCCTGCCGGCCTTCCTGATGACGCCGACCCGGGCCCCCGCCGCGATCGAGCCGCAGGCGGCCCCGGTCAACGGCGCTGCCGCCCACGAGGCGGAGGCGGCGCCGTCCGTCGAGGAGGCACCCCGCGCGGCTCCGAAGCCGCGCCGTCGCCGGCGGCCGCGCTTCGAAGGCGGCGAGGGCGCCGAGGGTGCGCCCGAGGGCAATGCCGCCGACAGCGCGTCCTCCGCCGAGTAGGATCGGAGAGGGGTTCCTTCCGGACCACATCAGCCGCTCTCGGGTTCGAGAGCGGCTTTTTTCTTGGGTGACGGTAGCTCAACGCGAAGCCGGCTTCCAGGACGACGACCAGTCGCGGAAAGCGACGACGCGATGCACGAGGCGGCGGTGGCGCGCCGCCTCCCCGAAGGGCGCAAGCTCCCAGTCCCAGGCCTGATCGGCCGCGGGCAGGACGGTACCGTGCATCAGATCGATCCGGTCCGTGACCGGCGCCGCTCCGATCCTCCTCCTGTTCGAGGATGTCGGTGACGAGGCAGATCCTGGCGGGAAGCCGGGCGAGCGCGTCGAGGTGTCTCTCGATGATCCGGCGCCCGAGATCCGGCGGCCCCGGCAGGCCTCGCGCGTCGAACCAGTCGATCGGCAGGATCGGCAGTTGCGAGAGCAGGTTCGCCGACACAACGAGATCGGGCTCAAGGCCGGAGCAGAGCGCACCGACGGTATCAGTGGGTTCGCGCGCGGATCCGAGGATCATCGGGCCGGCTCCGCTCAGATCGGCCGTGACCCGCTCGACGTTGCGGTAGCGGCGCATCGCGAGCCGCGCGGGCCAGGGATGAACGGCATCCACGAGGACGACGCGGTCGAAGCGTTCCGCGAGCAGCGGCAGCGGGACATCGTCGAGCAGGCCCCGAGCCGAGCACGATCACGGTCCGCCGATGCCCGAGCCCGGCCACGGCGTCCGCGATCACCGCCCGGGTTCTCGTCAGGTGCGGCGACCAGGCTGCTCGGCAGCGTCGCGAGCGAGCCCAGAGCGAGACGCTCTCGCGAACATGGCCGAGGCGACGGTGCCGCAGCGGCGCCGGGGTCGCGAGATACAGGGCCCATTCGAGCAGCACGAGCGCCTCCCGCCTCTATCAGCCTTCCGACAGGGAGAGCACGGACGGCGTCGCGGGTCCCGGCCCCCGGTTCCGATCACGCATGCGGGTGACCGGGAACGGAAACGGCCGAGCTTCGTTCTCCCGTCAAATCCCCTCCCCTCTCACCGTCTACGCCGGAGCCAACGTGTCGAAACTCGTCCGCATCCTGCTCGCCATCTTCCTGCCGCCGATCGCCGTGCTGGTGACGGAGGGGATCGGCCTGCAGTTTCTCCTCAACATCCTGCTGACGCTGCTCGGCGGCATTCCGGGCATGGTCCATGCCCTGTGGATCATCATGCGTCGAGCGTGAGGGTTGCCCGAACGCGAAACGCCCATCCGGGCTGGCCGGATGGGCGTTTCGATGTCGGGAATCTGGTTGCGGGGACAGGATTTGAACCTGTGACCTTCAGGTTATGAGCCTGACGAGCTACCGGGCTGCTCCACCCCGCGCCGGCGGCCGCGCTTGCGCGGCCGGAGGGCGTGTCCGTGATCGTGATGAGGGATTGGTTCTGCTGTTTGCGGGACTGGCGGCGACCGACTCTCCCGTGTCTTGAGACACAGTACCATGGGCGCTGGCGCGTTTAACGG
>NZ_JBAWTG010000013.1:0-99400 GCF_037106235.1 Methylobacterium nigriterrae
CGGTCGAGGCCTTCCTGCAGCTCGGCGAGCGCTCCGTCCTCAGCTACCTCACAAAACCCCTCACCGACCAAATCGCAAAAGCATGGCGCGAAAAATAGGATTCGCGGCATCGCGCCCCGGCGCGGACCTTGCCTTGCCGGGGCGAATCCTGATAAGGGACCCGCCTTTCCGCGATGCGTCCGCTGCCATCGCCGGGGATACCGCGAGGTGCCCCCGTTCCCGATACTGAAACTTATGGGCGGCCGGGCTGCACCGCGCCGAGTCAGACCGATGAAGATTCGCAACTCGCTGAAGTCGCTCCGCGGCCGGCACCGTGACAACCAGCTCGTGCGCCGCAAGGGCCGGGTCTACGTCATCAACAAGACCCAGAAGCGCTTCAAGGCCCGCCAGGGCTGACGCTCCCGAGCCCGCCTCCGGCGGGCTCGCTGCTTTCGGAGCGCGGCAAGCGAGCGCGTTGACGGCTGTGCCCGGGGCGCACAATCTCGTCGCATGCTGCGCTTCGCATTCCTCCCGGTCGCGGGGGCGCTCCTCGCCGCGACGATCCCCGCCGAGGCCGCGCCGCCCGGCACGCTCTCACGGGCCCCCCAGGGCGAGACGCCGCCGGCCAAGCCCGCTCCGCCGGCAAGCCTCGACGAACTCTACCAACGCCTGCGCGACGCGGACGATGCCGCCGAGGCGAAGGGCATCTCCAAGCTGATCGAGCGGCGCCTCGACCGTTCCGGCAGCGCCACCGCGGACCTTCTGACCGAGCGGGCCCGGCAGGCCATGGCGGGCAAGGACTTTCCCCTCGCCGCCGAGCTGATGGACCGGGTGACCGCGCTGGAGCCGGGCTGGTCCGAGGGCTGGAACCGCCGCGCCACGATCTTCTGGCTCCTGTCGGACAAGGCCGCCGCCATCGCCGACCTGCAGCGTGCCCTGGTGCTGGAGCCGCGCCACTTCGAGGCCTGGGCCGCGCTCGGCAAGATCTATCTGTCCCTCGAGGACAAGCGGCGGGCGCTCGACGCCTTCCGCCGCGCCGCCGCGCTCTATCCCAAGATGGAGAAGCTGCAGGATTCGATCGATCGCCTCGCGCCCGACGTCGACGGCCGCGATCTCTGATGCCTGTCCTGACCGGGCTCGCAGCGCTGGTCGGCGTCGCGGCGGCGCTCGTCGGGGCGGTGCTGGGGGCCGGCGCGCTCGCGACGCTCGTGATCGCCCTTCGGGTCGAGGCCGAATACCCGCCGGCCGGTCCCTTCGCGGAGGTCGCGGGCGGGCGCCTCGCGACAATCGAGGCCGGCCCGCACCAGGGCGCGCGCGCAACGGTCGTGCTGCTGCACGGGGCGTCGGCCAACGCGTCCGACCCGATGGAGGGCGTCGGGCGAACCCTAGCCGCGCGGGGCTTCCGGGTGATCGCCTTCGACCGGCCGGGCTTCGGCTGGAGCGACCGGCTCGGCGGCGCCGAGGCCGCGGCGCCCGCCCTTCAGGGTGAGGCGATCGCGCAGGCGCTCGAACGGCTCGGCATCGGCCCCGCGATCGTTCTCGGGCATTCCTGGGCGGGCGCGCTGGCGCTCCGCATCGCCCTCGACCACCCCGAGCGGGTCGCCGGCCTCGTGCTGGTCTCCCCGGTCGCCCGGCCGTTCCCGCCGCGGGGCGAGGCGCCCTGGTACCTGCGCCTCGCGCTCCAGCCGCCGGTCGCCTGGCTCCTGAGCCGGACCCTCGGGCCGCCGGTCGGGCTCGCCTATCTCGACCGCGCCGCCCGCACGGTGTTCGCGCCCCAGCCCGTGAGCGCGGGCTACCTGGAGCGCAGCCGCGCCGCGCTCGTGCTGCGGCCCGCGACCTTGCTCGCGAACGTGCAGGACCTCGTCGGATTGCCAGCGGCCCTCGCCGAGCAGAGCCCCCGCTACGCCTCGCTCCGCGTGCCCGCCGTGATCGTGGCCGGCGAGGCCGACCCGATCGTGCGCACGGACTTCCAGGCCCGGCCGCTGGCGGAAGCGATCCCCGGCGCCCGGCTGGTGGCGCTGCCCGGGATCGGCCACATGGTGCACTACGTGGCGGCGGCGGAACTCGCGGCGGAGATGGCGCGCCTCGCCGACCGCCTCGCGGCACCGCTCCGGGCGCAGCCGGCGGGCGCCGAGGCCGCGCCGACGCCCTGACGATCGGCGCCCCGGGATGGGACCGTCATGCCTTGGCGGCGTGCTCGCGCGTGACGAAGGCGATCCGCACGAGATTCGTCGCGCCGGGCGTGCCGAAGGGAACGCCCGCCACCACGATCACGCGGTCGCCGACCTCCGCGAAGCGCTCGCGCACCGCGAACTTCGCCGCCCGGAACGCCATGTCGTCGACGTCGCTGGCATCGTTCGTGACGATCGGATGGATGCCCCAGGCGATGGCGAGGCGGCGCGCCGTCTCGCGCTTCGGCGTCAGCGCGATGACGCTGGCGTTGGGGCGCGAGCGCGCGAGGCGCAGGGCCGTCGAGCCGGAATGCGTCCAGGCCATGATCGCGTTGAGGCCGAGCGCGTCGACCATCTGGTGGGCCGCCGCCGCGATCGCGTCCGCGGCGGTCGATTCGGGATCGGAGCGCTGGGCCGTCAGGATGGTCCAGTAGAGCGCGTCCTTCTCGACCTGCTCGGCGATGCGGCTCATCATCGAGATCGCCTCGACCGGGAAGGCGCCGGACGCGCTCTCCGCCGAGAGCATCACGGCGTCCGCGCCCTCGTAGACGGCAGTCGCAACGTCGGAGACCTCGGCGCGGGTCGGGACCGGCGCAGTGATCATCGATTCGAGCATCTGGGTCGCGACGACCACGGGCTTGCCGAGGCGGCGCGCCCCGCGGGTGATGCGCTTCTGGACACCCGGAACCTGCTCGAGCGGCATCTCCACGCCGAGATCGCCGCGGGCGACCATCAGCCCGTCCGAGACCTCCATGATCTCGTCGAGGCGCGTGAGCGCCTGCGGCTTCTCGATCTTGGCCATCACGAGAGCGCGCCCGGCCGCGATCTTCTTGACCTCGGCCATATCCTCGGGCCGCTGCACGAAGGACACGGCGATCCAGTCGGCGCCGGCATTGAGCGCCGCGTCGAGGTCCGAGCGGTCCTTCTCGGTCATGGCCGGCACCGGGATCACGGTGTCGGGCAGCGAGACGCCCTTGCGGTTCGAGATGCGGCCGCCGACCTCGACGCGGGTCGCGGCGCGGCCCTCGCCCACCTCCGTCACGGTGAGGCGCAGCTTGCCGTCGTCGATGATCACGGAATGGCCGGGCTCGAGAGCGGACAGGATCTCGGGATGGGGCAGATAGACCCGGTTGACGTCGCCCGGTGCCTGATCGCTGTCGAGCACGAAGGTCGCGCCGTTCGCCAGCATGGCGCTGCCCTCCTGGAAGGCGCCGACGCGCAGCTTCGGGCCCTGCAGGTCGACCAGGATCGAGATCGGGCGGCGCGCCTCGCGCTCGATCGTGCGGATCACCTCGATCTTCTCGGGCAGCCGCTCCCTCGGCAGGTGGCTCATGTTGAGGCGGAAGACGTCGGCGCCCGCATGAAACAGCTTCGCGATCATCTCCGGCGTGTCGGAGGCCGGCCCGAGGGTTGCGACGATCTTCGTGCGGCGTGAGCGTTTCAATCCGGCCTCCATCAGGCTGCGAGAAGCCCGCCGAATTGATCGGTGTCCGGCTTGAGGGCGAGCGGCCACAAGCACCGGTGGGGGCGCCCCGTCAAGCAGGCAGCGCGCGCGGCCACGCTTTCGCGGGGTAGGTGTGCGCCGGGCGCGGGGACTCCGGGGCGGGCCCCTCTCCCGTTCGGGCCTGCCGATCCACGCATCGACGCCTGCGCAGGGCGCGACGTTGGCCCGGCCGAGACGCGTCCCGAATCCTGCACGGACGACCTCCGCGAAACGCCTAGCCCGCAGCACGGGCGAAGTGAGCTGCACATTTGCCCCGAGCTGCGCACTTGCGCCGGGCCGGTGCGACGACCGGCCGGCCCCGATCATGGCTGCGGGGCGGTTGGCTGGCTCGGATCGGTGAGCTGGATCGTCCAGCTCTTCTGCTCGCCGGTATCGACCTCGAAGAAGCCGTTGCGGTCGTAGCCGCGGGCGAGACAATCCTCGACGCCCCGGATGGTGAACTCCGAATCCTTGGTGCACATCAGCGAGCGCCCGCTCCACTCGCCCCCGCGCGTGTAGTCCACCGCGAAGACGTAGTAGAAGCGGGCCGCCAGCGCCCCCCTGAGCAGAGTCTCGCAGGCTTTCGGCGTCAGGTCCCACCAGCCCTCCGTGACCCAGCCCTGCGGGTCGCGGTAGCCGAGCGCGATTCCGACCTTGCTGGCCGTCAGGTTGCACATGCGCAGGTCCGCACGGGCCGGCCCGGCGGCCAGGCCGGCAAGCACGATGCCGCCGGCCAGGGCGGTGCTCAGGCGCGTCGCCGACAGGGCCCTAGCCCACCAGGATGATGCGGCAATCGTTGACATTGGTGCGAGTGGGACCGGGCTGGACGAGGTCGCCGATCGTCTGGAAGAAGCGGGTCGAGTCGTTGTCGGCGAGCATCGCGGCCGGATCGAGGCCGGCCGCGCGGGCGCGCGCCAGGGTCGTCGGGTCGACGAGGCCGCCGGCCGGGTCGGTCGCCTCGCCGCGGCCTCCGTCGGTGCCGTCGGTGTCGGCCGCGATGCCGGCGATGCCGGTCTCGCCGTCGAGCGCGATGGCGAGCGCGAGCGCGTATTCCTGGTTCGGACCGCCGTTGCCCTCGCCTCGGATGGTGACGGTGAGCTCGCCCCCCGAGATCAGCGCCACCTTGCGGCCGGCCGCCTTCATCTCGCGGGCGAGCCGCGCGTGCTCGGCGGCCACCTCGCGGGCCTCGCCCTCGAGGTCCGAGCCGAGCAGGATGACCTCGTAGCCCGCCTGGCGGGCCGCCGTCGCCGCGGCCTCCAGCGCGTCGACCGGCCGGGCGATGATGCGATACTCGGCCCGCGCGAAGGCCGGGTCGCCCGCCTTGGGGGTCTCGTTGGCGGGGTTGTTCAGAAGGACGCGGGCGGCGTCCGGGAGCTGGATGCCGCGCCGCTCGCAGATCGCCCGGGCGTCGGCCAGGGTCGAGGGGTCGGGCACGGTCGGGCCGGAGGCGATCACGGCCGGATCGTCGAAGGGCACGTCCGAGATCGCCAGCGTCAGGAGCGAGCGGGCGTTCCTGGCCGCCACGGCAAGCCGGCCGCCCTTGATGCGCGAGATGTGCTTGCGCACGGTGTTGATCTCGCCGATCGGCGCACCCGAGCGCAGCAAAGCTTTGGTGATCGCCTGCTTCTCGGGCAGGGTCAAGTCGCCCGCGGGCGCGATCCAGTTGGCCGAGCCGCCGCCCGAGAGCAGCACCAGCACCTCGTCCTCCGGGCCCGCCTGCCCGGCGATGCGCAGCGTCTCCTTGGTGGCCTCGATGCCGGCGGCGTCCGGCACGGGATGTCCGGCCTCGACCATGCGGATCAGCGGCGCCTCCTCGCCGTAGCCGTGGCGGGCGACCGCGAGTCCGACGATGCGGTCCGCGCCGAGACCGTGCTCCTCGCGGTAGAAGCGGCTCGCCACCGCCGCCATGCTCCCGCCGGCCTTGCCGGCGCCCAGGATGATGAGACGCCCCGGCGCGGGCGGCGGCAGGTGGGCGGGCAGGCACTTCACCGGATGGGCCGCCGCGATGGCCTCGTCGAGGAAGCCGCTGAGCAGCCGGCGAAGGTCGTTGGCCTGCGCGTCCGGCACGGTGACGGGCGGGGGGGCGCTGGGGGCGCTGGGGGCGCTCATGGGGTGCTTCCTCGGACGTTCTATCCTGTGTCTCGTGCGTCCTCGCCCTCGCGCCCGCGTTAGCGAGGGGAGGGCGACGGGCCGGATTGTTGCCGTGAGCGCACGATCCTTGATACGTGCTCTGCCCGAGCCTCGACTGATCGGCAAGCTTGAAACGAACCGGACCCCGCATGCCCGTCTCGCCACCGCCCCATCCCGTCGAGACGGTTCCCGGCGATCCCGCCTGCGGCGTGCTGATCCTGTGCGACCACGCCTCGAACCACGTGCCGGAGGATCTCGATCTCGGCGTGCCGGAGGCGGAATTCGCCCGACACATCGCCTACGACATCGGGGCGGCGGGCGTGACGCGCCGTCTCGCGCAGGAACTCGGCGCGCCCGCGATCCTGACCCGCTTCTCGCGGCTCATCATCGACCCGAACCGTGGCCGTGCCGACCCGACTCTGGTGATGCGCCTCTCGGACGGGGCCGTGGTGCCGGGCAACGCCCGCATCGACGAGGCCGGCCGGGCGGAACGCATCGCCCGCTTCTACGACCCCTTCGACCGGGCGATCGACGACGCCGTCGCGGCGGCCGAAGCGGCGGGGGCGGCGCCCGCCATCGTGACGATCCACAGCTTCACGCCCTACTGGCGCGGGGTCGCCCGACCCTGGCAGGTCGGCATCCTGTACGATCGCGACGACCGCCTCAGCGTGCCGCTGATCGCGGGCCTGCGCGCCGACCCGGCCGGGCTGACGGTCGGCGACAACGAGCCCTACGGCGGAGGCCTGCCCGGCGACACGATCGACCGGCACGCCACCGCCCGTGACCTTCCGAACGCCCTCGTCGAGATCCGGCAGGATCTGATCGCCGGGGAGGGCGGCCAGATCGAGTGGGCCTCGCGCTTCGCGCGGCTGCTGCGACCCCTGCTCGGGACCCCCGCTTGACGCGGGGCGTCCGGCCGCCGACCTCAGCGGGACGGCTCTTCAGAAGGAACTTTCCATGAACGCGATCGATCCCAGGACGCAGACCGAGCTCGAGGCCGCCGTCTTCCGCCGCCTCGTCGCCCATCTGCGCAGCCGCACCGACGTGCAGAACATCGACCTGATGAATCTCGCGGGCTTCTGCCGAAACTGCCTGTCGAACTGGCTGAAGGACGCCGCCGACGAGCGCGGGCTGCCTCTCGGCAAGGACGAGAGCCGCGAGCAGATCTACGGCATGCCCTATTCGGAGTGGAAGGCGAAGCACCAGGAGGAGGCGAGCCCCGAGCAGCGGGCCGCCTTCGCCAAGGCGCAGGCCGAGCCGCACTGAGGCGCGGCCGGCCGCTTGGCCGAGGCCCTTGGCCGAGGCCCTTGGCCGAGGCCCTTGGCCGAGGCCCCCTCGGGCCGCCTGGCCGGGTCAATCTCCCGGTAAGGTTGCTGGATTACGAACCGCGCCAGGGCGCATCGCGATGCGCCGCGCCAATCAAGGGAATCGCACCATGGCTGCCTCCGCCGCCCCCGCCGTCGACCCGTCCTCGGTCGCGGCCGACCAGCTCAAGAGCTTCATCGAGCGCATCGAGCGCCTAGAGGAGGAGAAGGCCGGCCTCGCGGGCGACATCAAGGACGTCTACGCCGAGGCGAAGGGAACCGGATTCGACACCAAGGCCCTGCGCAAGATCATCTCGCTGCGCAAGAAGGATCACGCCGAGCGCCAGGAGGAGGAGGCGATCCTCGAGCTCTACATGCAGGCGCTCGGGATGGCGTAGCGCGCGTCCCGCCGAGGGAACGCCGGCCCGCGCCGGCGCGCATCCGGGTGCGCGCGGCCTCAGCCCCGCTGCAAGCCGGCATCCTCGCGCGCCAGCGCCCGCCATTTCAGGACGAGGCGCTCGAAGGCGGCGATGTCGCCGGGATCGAGGCGGCCGAGGGTGCGGGCCACGTAGGCCTCCTGCGCGGCGATGCCCCGGGAGGCGAGGGCGGCGCCGGCCGGGGTCAGGTGCAGGGCGTGCGAGCGCCGGTCGCCCGGAATCGCGCGCCGCTCCACGAGCCCGGCCTCGACGAGCCGGTCGATCAGGCCGGAGACGTTGCCCTTGGTGACGTAGAGCCGGGCGGCGAGTTCCTGCTGGGTCAGGCCCTCCCGCTCGGTCAGCGTCGAGAGCACGTCGAATTGCGGGATCGAGAGGCCGACCTCGCGCAGCTCCGCGCCGACCGCGGCCGAGACCCAGCGGTTCAGCCGGATGAACCGGAACCAGACCCGCAGCGGGTCGACGGGTTCCGGCTCGGAGCTCGGCGGCGGGGTGATGGCTTGCGGACGCGACATCGTGGAGCGAGCCTATAGCAGACTGGCGGCCCTCGGGCAGCGGGTCCGGGACATGCAACTGTGGGTCGAGCCGCGCAAGGTGGCGTCCGGCGGCGCCGGGCTGTACAGCTTGTCGGCTTTCCCTGCCGCGACCGCGTTCCCGGACCGATCATCGCATCATGCGTCGCCTGCTCATCGAGGAACCCGTCACCCGCGCCGGCGCCCTCTCGCGCCGCTTTGCCTGGTTCTCCGCCCTCGTCACGGGCATCGCCCTCCTGCTCGTGCGCGATCCGCGGGCGGAGGCCGGGCCGGCGCTCGCGACCCTGGGAGCGGGCCTCGTCATCGCGGTGCTGGCGCTCATGCTCGCGGGCTTCGCCTTCGTGCGGGTCTGGCGGGAGGGCGCGCGCGGGCTCGGCGCGGCGCTCGGTGGCCTGTTCCTCGCCCTCGTGGTGCTGGCCTATCCGGCCTATGCGGGCCTGCGGGGCCTGCGGCTGCCGGCCATCGCCGACGTCACCACGGATGTGGACAACCCGCCCGCCTTCTCGCGCTCGCGGGTGGCCTTCGCGGCCCGGAACGGGCGCTATCCGCCCGATCCGGGCCCGGCCGCCCGCGAGAAGCAGCGCGGCGCCTACCCGCAGATCGCGCCGCTGACCCTCGACATCGATACCGACCAGGCCTTCGAGCTCGCCCGCAAGGCGGCCGTGAACCGGCGCTGGCAGATCGTGGAGGCGATCCGCCCGGGCGGGCGCATCGGCAACGGCCGGATCGAGGCGGTGGCCCGCAGCCTCGTCCTGAACCTGCCCGACGACGTCACCGTGCGGGTGCGCCCCCGCGCCGACGGCGCCCGCATCGACGTGCGCTCGGCCTCGCGGCTCGGCACCCGCGACTTCGGAACCAACGCCGACCGCATCCGCTCCTACCTCGACGAGGTCGCCAATCTCGCCATCGCGGTGAAGTGAGCGGCGCGGCCGGACGCTTGGGTCCGCCGCCATGGCCGCCGGCCCGGCGCGAGGCAACGCGGCCCAGGCAGGATCGGCGCGCGCTCTGATCGCCAAACCGGCAGCCACTTCGGCGGAAAGCGCGCTAGGCGGCGATGCCGGGCCGGTAGCGGCCGTCGAGCCGGGCCGGACCGTCGGTCAGCACGAGCCCGCGCTCCACGAGGTCCTCGAGATGCGCGAAGACCGACAGCGCCGCCGCCCCCATCAGGACCGGGTTCAAGCCCTGATAGATCGCCTCGACGATGCCCCGGATGTCCGCGTCGCCCGCCGAGACCCGGGCGCGGATCGCGGTCTCGCGCTGGCGGCGATGGGCCGCGAGCCCGCGCACGAAGCGGCGGGGTTCGCGCACCGGCCCGCCATGGCCCGGCCAGTAGATCGTCTCCGGCCGGTCGCGCAGCTTCTCGAGGGAATCCAGGTAGGCGCGCATCGAGCCGTCGGGCGGCGCGACGATGCTGGTAGACCACGCCATCACGTGATCGCCCGAGAATAGCGCCTCCTCCTCAGGCAGCGCGAAGGCGAGATGGTTCATGGTGTGGCCGGGAGTCTCGACCGCGACGAGCGTCCAGCCAGGCCCCGCGAGCGCGTCGCCCTCGCGCAGCTCGCGGTCGGGCGCGTGCGCGCGGTCGGCGCTCGCATCGAGGATCGGCAGCTCGCCCGCGGCGAGCGAGCGGGCCGCCCGGTGCGGGCCGCAGCCGAGGATCGGGGCCCCCGTCCGCGCCGCCAGCAGACGCGCGCCCGGCGAGTGGTCGCGGTGGGTGTGGGTGACTACGATCGCCTCGACCGTCTCGCCGTCGAGATCGGCGAGCAGCGCCTCGACATGGCCGGCATCCTCCGGTCCCGGGTCGATCACGGCGACGCGGCCGCGCCCGACCACGTAGCTGCAGGTGCCGCTCGCCGTGAACGGGCTCGGGTTCGGCGCGATCCGGCGACGGATCAGCGGAGTCAGGCTCTCGATCGCGCCCGGCGCAGGCATGGCGGGCTCGAAATCGGGCTCGGTCCCGGCATCGGGCTCGTTCGTGTCGGCGTTCATGACGGCGGTCCCGGCTCCCCCACGCGCCGGCCCGGCGCGGCGGCCGAACGGCAGGGCCGGCCTACGACATCGCCGCCGTGCCGACAACGCGGGCGCCGGCGCCAGCCTGCCGCGCTCAGCGCAGATAGGGCGAGGGCGCCACGATCCGCACCGGCGCGAAGCCCGCCGTGCCGGTCCGCCCGAGCCCCGCGAAGCCCGGACCCGCCGCGGCGACCCGGACGATGCCGCCCCGATCTGCCGCCCGCATCGCCCGGCGGAAGGCCCGGACCTCCGCCTCGCGCCGCAGGGCGCCGACCCGCTCCTCGATGGCGCCGCTCCGCGCCCGCGGCAGGGCGCCGACCGCGCGGTAATCGGTCAGGGCAACCGAGCCGGGGCGGATGCGGGTGACCACCTCGGCGCTGTCCTGCGTCGCCACGACGTCGCCCCGGCGCAGGGTGAGGTCCTGGACGATCGGGAGCGGCGGGGCACCGCCGGGCGGCTGGCAGGAGCAATCGGCCACCCGGCGCTGCCGATAGACGTTGGCGAAGGCGGCGGCCCGGTAGGGGTGCCCCTCGAGGCTCACGGCGCGCTCGAGCTCGGTCTCGCCGGCGGGCAGGGAGTAGAGGCTGGTGGCGGCGCCGGGGCAGGCCGCCGCGCAGGCCGCCCGGTGGACCGGGATGTCGGCCCGCGCCCCGAGAGTCCCGAGCGGGAACAGGTATCCGTCGCAGCTGCGCACGCAGACCGTGCGGGGGCCGAGGGAAGCGACCGTCGCCGCCGGAGCACGGCGCCTTGCCACACGGCGCCGCAGCGGCGACGGGGCCGCGAGATCGACGAGGCGGCGCGGCGTGTGGGGAATGGCCCGGGGCAGGCCCGCCCGCCGCGCATCGGGCAGGTTCGCGTAATGCGCGGGCCGGCGCGGAGGCGGTACGGTCGCGGGCGGGGGTGGCGGCCGGAACAGGTCTTCGAGGAAGCCGAACAGGCCGTTGCGCTCGGAGGCGTGGACGAGGCTCGTGCCGATCGTGACGCTGCCCATGCCGAGGATGAGGCCGGCCAGCGCCGTGCCGATCATCTGCCGGCGGGTCCCGCCCAATGCGACGAGCCGGCGCCAGTGCGCGCTGAAAGCCATCCATTCCCCCGCAATCGGGCTTCGTCCCGCCGGACATTCACGAACTGCCCATCGGACGAGGCTGGGCGCGGGCGACCTAAGCAAGGCCGATCGGCGCGGACAATTGCGGAAGACAACGGATATTCTAGTTGTGACCGGATCTCGTCGCGTCTTCGCGCCGACGCACCGATCGATACTGGCCCCGTCGCGCTCTCGAACGACCGGATGATCAGTCTGCAGCCATGAAAAAGCCGCCCGGGCGGGCGGCTCGCAGGGCTGATCCCGGGCGTGACGCCGGGCGGGGCCGTTCCGCCGGTCAGCGGCGGCCGGATTGCGGCTGGCGGCGCGCCCGGACCGGGATCGGCACCGGCTGCGGTCGCGGCACCGGGAGCAGGTTCTCGAAAAGCCGGCCGATGCCTCCGATCGCCGCCTCGGCGGCGCCGGTGAAACCCTTGGCCACGAAACCCTTGGCCACGAAACCCTTGGCAACGAGACGCTTGGCAACGGTGAAGCGCTTGGCGGTCGCGGCGGCTTTGTCTCTCATCACGGAACTCGCGTTCAGGGGATGCCAACGAACGCCGAGCCGGGCCCGAACGTTCCGGCGGATCGAGGGTCACCCTGCAGATGGGATGCGGGCCGGCGCATCGTCAGGGGCGCGGTCGATGGGTCGCAGCACCGGCTCGTGGGCCCGCAAGACGGTCGCACAGGGTTCGGGGGGCGGGTCTCGGTCGGGCGCGGTTCGCCAAGGCCCGTGTGGAGAGGCCCCGTGTGGAGAGGCCCCGTGCAGGGAGGTCCCGTGCGGGGAGGGGCGCGGCGCGGAACAGGACACGGGGCCGCCCGCGGCCTCGGCCGGAATCCCGGGACGCGCCAGGCAGGCCCCGGGCAGGCGCCCGTGAAGCGTACGGTCCCGCGAACACAGGAACAGCTGCAGAGGAACCGAACCGAAACCTTGACGTTATTGCCTTCAGAAGGTGACGGCTTAGCCCGCACCGCACTTCTGGAAGGATCACGCAAATGCTCGGTTGGGCCGTAACGTTTCTTGTGGTGGCCCTCGTGGCTGCTCTCCTGGGCTTCGGCGGCATCGCCGGCACCGCGATGGAAGCCGCGAAGCTCGTGTTCTTCGTCGCCATCGTGCTCTTCGCGATCTCGGCCGTGATCGGCCTGATGCGCGGCCGCTCGCCGACGCTCTAGTCTCGGATGAACCCGGGCCCGCGCGAGGATCGCCGGTGGCCCCGACGGTGAAAGGCCGCCACGCCGATCGGCGGGGCGGCCTTCGCCGGATGCGGCGGGCGTGGGGCGTCAGGCTTTGTCGGGTCCGCCGGTATCGAGCCGCGCGATCAGATCGCGGAAGCGGTCCGGCACGGGCTGCTGCACGATCGAGTCGTACATGGCGCGCAGATGCGTGCCGAGGCGCCGCTGCGTCTGCTCGCTCAGGGTGCGCCGGCCGACCGGCGCCGCCTCGTCGTCGCCCCGGATGTCCTCGTTCGCGGACGGCTCACCCCGATCCCGCCTGAGCGCAGCCCGAGACGCGCCTCCCGGGCGGAGGTCGCCGGCCTTCCCATCGTTCGTCATCCAAAGGTCCCCTGATGCCGGCCGTCGGCATCACCGCGATTGTTTTGCGGCTTGACATACGTCATGGCTGCTGCAGCAACGCCGTGCCACAGAAACGGTTCCGCCGCTTCCGGAACGGAGTCGGGCGAACCGCGTTGGGGCGGAAGCTACCAGAAGAACGGCAAGGCCGAGGGGATCTTATGTCGACATCTCAACTCGTCGTGCAGCACCTGCCGTATCTGCGCCGCTACGCGCGCGCGCTGACGGGCAGCCAGGTGGCCGGCGACGCTTATGTGGCTGCGACGCTCGAGACTCTGGTGAACGAGCCCGAGACGCTCGGACGCAGCTCCAACGTGAAGGCCGACCTGTTCCGGGTCTTCACGAGCATCTGGAATTCCCTGTCGGTCAACGGCCAGAGCGAGCAGGTGCAGCACGACCTGCCGGCGGAGGTGCGCCTCGGCCAGATCACGCCGCTGCCGCGCCAGGCCTTCCTGCTCTCCTGCCTCGAAGGCTTCTCGGAGGAGGATGCGGCCATCATCCTCGATGTCGACGTGTCGGAAGTCCGCGACCTCGTGGACGAGGCCGGCCGCGAGCTCGCCGCCGACATGGCGACCGACATCCTCATCATCGAGGACGAGCCGCTGATCGCGATGGATCTCGAGGCGCTCGTCGAGGGGCTCGGCCACAACGTCATCGGCGTCGCCCGCACTCGCACCGAGGCCATCAAGATCGCCTCGGAGGGCAAGCGCCCGGGCCTTATCCTGGCCGACATCCAGCTCGCCGACGGGTCGTCGGGCCTCGACGCCGTCAACGACCTCCTCAAGACCTTCGAAGTGCCGGTGATCTTCATCACCGCCTATCCCGAGCGCTTCCTCACCGGCGAGCGGCCCGAGCCCGCCTTCCTGATCGCCAAGCCCTTCCAGCCCGCCAACGTCTCGGCGGTGATCAGCCAGGCGCTGTTCTTCCAGCAGAGCGCGCGTCGCCGTGAGGCCAAGACGGCTTGAGGACGGCCTGAGCCAGAGACCGCCGCGCGGCGGTACTTCGAAACGGGAAGGGCCCCGGCGGCAGCGCCGGGGCCCTTCCCGTTTTCGGCGCGGCCAGCGCGGCGCGGACAAGAAAAAACGGGCCGGATGGGTTCCGACCCGTTCGAAGGTTCCGGCCAATGCACAAGGGGAATGCGGGGAGGACCAGGTGGCCGGGTGTCATGCTAACGGGCGGCGCCCCCCGCAGTTCCGCCGCGCCTCGCTTTTTCCTGGCTTTGCGTCTTTCGTGTCACACTCCGAGGTGTGGATGGCCGTGGACGGCGCCGGCGAGCGTGCGCAACTGCACGCCCGAATACAGTTCTGAGCGCAAGCGAGGCAGTAAGGAACCGTTATCCCGCTCCGGGCGTTGTTCCGACATCCTGTCAAGCTCCCATGGGAGATCGCGAAGATGCTTCGGTCTGGCTTGATCCTCGGCATGAGTGGACCGGCTGCGATCCTCGCCCTTCTCGTCCAACCGATGGTCCGCCACACTGCCGACGTGTGGACGAGCCCCGCCGTCCTGACGCTTCCCGCGGCCTCGCTGCCGGCGCCGGCGCCCCTGCCGGGCATGCGGCCCGTCTCGATCGCCCTGAGCCCGACCCGTGTTGCCACCGTGTCGCGCCCGTCCGAGCGCCCGGCCGCGGTCGCCAACCAGCCCTCGTCCGAGCTCGGCGAGAAGCCGGCCCTCAAGCCCCGCCGCACCATGCGCGAGGGCTGCGAGGGCGCCCTCAGCTCCCTGGTCGGCCCGGAAGCGCGCCGCATGGTGCCGGGACGCTGCATCTCCTGAGCCGTCGCGCGGGCGCTAGGCCCAACAAGAAAGCCCTCCTGCAGGCGCGGGAGGGCTTTCTTGTTGGGCCATCGGCCCGTCCGCGGTGGTGACGCGTGCCCGACTGGCAGGCAGCGCCACCGACCCGGTCCTACTCAGCCCCGCCGCGCCCCGTTCCGGTGGACTGGCCGCCCTTGCGGCCCGCGGAGGATGCGAGTTCGCGATCCTGCGAGAAGGAGCGCTTCTCGGCCGGGACGCTGCGTCCGCCCTTGCTAGCGATTTCCCGCTGGCGTTCGAGATCCATGGACGCGAAACCTCGCTTCGAGGTCGAATTTCCAGATGCCATCAGCGCCTCCTCAGGCTTTGTCTCACACCCGGAACAACCTTCACCAATAACCGATGGTTCCTCTGCTCAGCCGGCGTCGTGGATCCGGGCAACCTCGCCCCCGACGACGCGTTGAGCGGGCAGTCGAGCGATCCGGATAGTGTGATCGCGCTGCGCCGGAGAACGAGGCACCATGACGAACCGCGAGATGGCCAAAGGTGCGGTCGAGGCGGGACGAGCGGAGGCGCCGCGGCCGAACACGACGCCGCTGCCGCCGATGCCGGCCCCCGAGGACAGTCCGACGCCGACCACCGACCGCGAGCCGATCGACTCGCCGCAGCCCAATGCCAGCGCCAAGCGCGCCCCGCCGGACGCGCGCCGGCCCGGCCTCGGCACCGAGCGCACGTGAGGCGCGAGCCTCAGGCCCGGTGCCCCTGCCGGCCGAGCAGGACGATGCCGAGCGCGATGGCCAGCACCGTCAGCAGGGCGGCCGCGGCGAGGATGCGCCGGATCAGCGGCGTGTAGATGCCGCGGGCGGCGTCGAAGCCGTAGCACAGGAGGGCGATCCGGTCGCCGAGACCGCCGGTGCGGCCCTCGCCCGCCTCGACGAGGGCGAGGCGCAGGTCGCGCCCGGTGAGCGCCAGCGGCGAGAGCACGCGCGCGACGCGTCCCTCCGGCGTCAGCAGCAGCGCGGCGGCGGGATGCGCGAAGCTGTCGGTGTCGCGGTCGTAGGCGAAGCCGTAGCCGAGCGCCCGGGTCAGCCGCGTCACCGCGCCCTCGTCGCCGACGAGCGCCCGCGTCCCCGCGGCGAGCGCCGGAACCCCGAGCTCCCGCTCGAGCATGCGGCGGGCGGCCGCCGCGTCGTCGCGCGGGTCGATCCCGACGAGGACGAGGCTGTAATCCCGCCCCGCCGCGAGGCCCGTCGCCGCGAGCGCCGCGCCCGCCATCGCGAGCATCGGGTCGCAGACGTTGCCGCAGGTATAGTCCACCGGCAGAAGCAGGGTCGGGCGGCCGCCGATCGCCTCGGCGAGCGCGACGCTCCGGCCCGAGCCCGCATCCTCGAACGCCGCGTCGAGGGGTGCCCGCGCGCCGGGCGCGGGCGTCAGCGCCGCGGCCGCGAGTTCGTGCGGGTTCAGGCGGGCGGCGGCCGGGCTCGCCCAGAGGCAGGCCGAGACGAGAGCGGCGCAGGCGAGCCGCGCGCCCGAACGCGGGCCTGGGCCCGCGACGAGGCTGGACAAGGCGCGCGAGACCCGCATGCTCACGCGAGCGACCCCGTCGGGGCCGGCGCCTGCCGCGGTGCCGCGTGTTTCGGAGCCCATCCATGACCCTCGATACCGAGGTCTCGTCCTTACGGCAGGTGCCGCTGTTTCGCGAGGTCGAACCGTCGCGGCTCAAGCTCCTGGCCTTCACGAGCGAGCGCGTCCATTTCGAGCCGGGCCAGCGCTTCTTCGCGCGCGGCGACGTGGCGGACGCGGCCTACCTGATCCTGGAGGGCAGCGCCTCCGTATCGATCGAGGGCGCGCAGGGACCGTTCCGCCTGGCGCTCCTGACGGCCAACGCGCTCGTCGGCGAGATGGGCATCCTGGCCGATCAGCCGCGCTCGGCCACCGTGACCGCCGAGAGCGCCACGACCGCCCTGCGCATCGACCGCGGGGTGTTCCTCGAATTGCTGGCGCAGTTCCCGCAGATCAGCATCGCGGTCATGCGCGAGCTCGCCCTGCGTCTCGAGCAGACGAACCAGGCCCTCGCCCAGAGCCGGGCCTGACCCGCGCTCAGGCGGACGGGTAGGTGATGAACTCCATGAGCGAGCCGTCGGGATCGCGGAAATAGACGCTCACGCCCTCGCCCGCCGCGCCGTGGCGCTGCACGGGCCCGCGCTCGACCGGCACGCCGTGCAGGGCGAGGTGCGTCATCGCCTCCTCGATCGTGCCCGACCAGCGGAAGCACAGGTCGCTGCCGCCCGGCATCACCGGGACGGCGGCGCGGGGCTCGCCGACCTGATCCGGCCCGTGCACGTTCAGCTGCACGCCGCCGAAGCGGTAGACGTAGCCGCGCTTGAACGGGATCGCCTCGGCGCCGAGCACGTCGCGGTAGAAGGCCGTCGAGCGCTCCCAGTCCGAGACGTGGATGACGCAATGGTCGAGGTGGATCGCCGGGCGGAGCACCGGCCCGGGGCCCTCCGCGGCCTCCACCGGCAAGGTCTGGGTATCGGCCATGGGCCCCTCGTTCGATGCCGAAAGCCCCGGATCATGCCCCGATCCGGCGAGGCGCCCGAGAGCAAAATCATCTCACCTTCGCGAAGCGCCGCGGGGGCGAGAGCGCTTCCGGCCCTGCTGCGGCGCAAAAGTCACACAGAAACCGGCGCCGAGCGGGTAGTCAGGGCGGCAATCGAGACGAACCGGAGAATGGTGAGGAACCATGACGATCCGCCGGATCCTGATCGCCGCGATGCTGATCGCACCGCTCGCCGCCTGCAACCAGCGCGGGCCGATCAACGTGGCCGCCGACGATGATTCGGCCTGGTACATCGGCACCATGCCGGACAAGCCCTACGACGTGCCGCTCGTCGACACGTCGCGGCTCGACCCGAAGTACCGGCGCCGGACCGTGGCCTATGCCGGCCCGGAGCGCCCGGGCACTATCGTGGTCGACATCGACCAGCGCCAGCTCGCCCTGGTGCAGGAGGGCGGCACGGCCGTGCAGTACGGCGTCGGCGTGGGCAAGCTCGGCTTCTCCTGGAAGGGCGAGGCCCGCGTCGGCCGCAAGGGCGTCTGGCCCGACTGGAGCCCGACCACCACGATGGTCTCGCTCAACCCGGACCTGCCGCGGACCCGCAAGGGCGGCCTCGACAACCCGCTCGGGGCGCGGGCCCTCTACCTATACCAGGGCAACCGCGACATCCTGTTCCGCATCCACGGCACCAACGAGCCCTGGAGCATCGGCGAGCAGATGTCCTCGGGCTGCATCCGCATGCTCAACGAGGACATCGTGGACCTCTACGAGCGCGTGCCGGTCGGCGCCACCGTGCTGGTGAAGCGCAACGGCCGTTACCGGGCGTGATCCCGCGTGAGGGCGGCCGGCGCGCCGGCCCGCCCCGCTCCCCGGAGCCCTCGCCATGACCATCACGATCGCCAAGCTGCAGCCGATCCTCGCCATCGCGGCGGGGATCCTGATCCTGCTTCGCCCGCAGCTCCTTCACTATATCGTTGCCGCCTACCTGATCCTCGTCGGGTTGATTGGCCTCGGCGTCTTCCGCGCTCTATCTTGACGATACCGGGCCGCCTCGCGGCCGGACGCCGCCGGCCCGGCGGTGACAGGATGCGGGGAGCGTCACTTTCCGCGCAGCGCGCAGCGGTGCCGTTCATCTTGCGTTGCGGCAAGAGATGGTCCACCCCGCCGCCACGAACTCGGGGCTGTCACAAACCTGCGAAGTGGACGGAATCGATATGGCGACCGACGGCACGACGAAGTGGGTCTACTCCTTCGGCGACGGCAAGGCCGAGGGCAAGTCCCAGATGCGCAACTTGCTCGGTGGCAAGGGCGCGAACCTCGCCGAGATGTCCAACCTCGGGCTCCCCGTGCCGCCCGGCTTCACCATCACCACCGAAGTCTGCACCTATTATTACGACCACGGCAAGCAATACCCGCCTGAGTTGAAGGATCAGGTCCAGGCGGCGCTTGCCCAGGTCGGTAGGCTGACGGGCAAGACCTTCGGCGACGCCGAGAGCCCGCTCCTCGTCTCGGTGCGCTCGGGCGCCCGCGCCTCGATGCCCGGCATGATGGACACGGTGCTCAACCTCGGCCTCAACGACGAGACCGTCGAGGCGCTCGCCCGCGGCGCCGGCGACCCGCGCTTCGCCTACGATTCCTATCGCCGCTTCATCACCATGTACTCGAACGTGGTGCTGGGCGTGGAGCACCATGCCTTCGAGGAGGCGCTGGAGCACTACAAGGAGCAGAAGGGCCTCACCCTCGACACCGATCTCGGGGCCGGCGACTGGAAGCAGCTCGTCGCGACCTACAAGGAGATCGTGCGCGCCGAGCACGGCTCGGACTTCCCGCAGAAGCCCGAGGACCAGCTCTGGGGCGCGATCGGCGCCGTATTCAACTCGTGGATGATCCCGCGCGCCAAAAAGTACCGCGAATTGAACAGTATTCCGGAAAGCTGGGGCACCGCCGTCAACGTGCAGGCGATGGTGTTCGGCAATATGGGCGACACGTCGGCCACCGGCGTCGCCTTCACCCGCAACCCGTCCACCGGCGAGAAGGCCCTCTACGGCGAGTTCCTGATCAACGCCCAGGGCGAGGACGTCGTGGCGGGCATCCGCACGCCGCAGGACATCACCGAGAAGGCCCGGCTCGAGGCCAAGAGCGAGAAGCCCTCGATGGAGCGGGCGATGCCCGAGAGCTTCGCCGAGCTGACGCGGATCTACGGGATCCTCGAGAACCATTACCGCGACATGCAGGACATGGAGTTCACCATCGAGAGCGGGAAGCTCTGGATGCTCCAGACCCGCAACGGCAAGCGCACCGCCAAGGCCGCGCTGAAGATCGCGGTCGACCTCGCGAGCGAGGGTCTCATCACCCACGAGGAGGCGGTGGGGCGCGTCGAGCCCGCGGCCCTCGACCAGCTGCTGCACCCGACCATCGACCCCAAGGCCGACCGCAAGGTGATCGCCTCGGGCCTGCCCGCCTCGCCCGGCGCCGCCACCGGCGAGATCGTATTCAACTCCGAGGATGCCGAAGCCTGCAAGAAGGCCGAGCGCCGGTGCATCCTCGTGCGCATCGAGACGTCGCCTGAGGACATCCACGGCATGCACGCCGCCGAGGGCATCCTCACCACGCGCGGCGGGATGACGAGCCACGCGGCCGTGGTGGCCCGCGGCATGGGAAAGCCCTGCGTGTCCGGCGTCGGCTCGATCCGCATCGACTACAAGGCCAGGACCCTCTCGGTCGGCGGCGTCACGCTCAAGGCCGGCGACCGCATCACCGTCGACGGCTCGACGGGGCAGGTGCTCCAGGGCGAGGTGAAGATGCTGGAGCCGGAGCTGTCGGGCGACTTCGCGACGCTGATGGAATGGGCCGACACGGTCCGCACCATGAAGGTGCGCACCAACGCCGACACCCCGACCGACGCGCGCACCGCCCGCAACTTCGGCGCCGAGGGGATCGGGCTCTGCCGCACCGAGCACATGTTCTTCGAGGGCGACCGCATCGTGGCGGTGCGGGAGATGATCCTCTCGGACGACGCGGAGGGCCGCCGGCACGCGCTCGCCAAGATCCTGCCCTACCAGCGCCAGGACTTCCTGGAGCTGTTCACGATCATGTCGGGCCTGCCGGTCACGATCCGCCTGCTCGACCCGCCGCTGCACGAATTCCTGCCCCACACCGACGCGGAGGTGGCGGAGGTGGCGGCCGGCACGGGCGTGAGCGAGGACAAGCTGCGCCACCGCATGCGGGAGCTCAGCGAGTTCAACCCGATGCTGGGCTTCCGCGGCTGCCGCCTCGCCATCGCCTTCCCGGAGATCGCCGAGATGCAGGCCCGCGCGATCTTCGAGGCCGCCGTGCAGGCCGCCAAGGACACGGGCGAGCCCGTGACCCCCGAGGTGATGGTGCCGCTCGTCTTCACGAAGGCCGAGTTCGACATCGTCAAGGCGCGCATCGATGCCATGGCGAAGGCGGTCTCCGATGAGACCGGCGCCACCGTTGCCTATCAGGTGGGCACGATGATCGAGCTGCCGCGCGCGGCGCTCCGCGCCAACGAGATCGCCGAGACCGCGGAGTTCTTCTCCTTCGGCACCAACGACCTCACGCAGACCGCGCTCGGCATCTCCCGCGACGATGCCGGCACGTTCCTCGGCGCCTACACCCAGAAGGGCATCCTGGCGGCCGACCCCTTCGTCACCATCGATCAGGAGGGCGTGGGCGAGCTCGTGCGCATCGGCGCCGAGCGCGGGCGCAGCGTGCGCTCGGACCTCAAGCTCGGCATCTGCGGCGAGCACGGCGGCGACCCGGCCTCGATCGGCTTCTGCCAGGAGGTCGGGCTCGATTACGTCTCCTGCTCGCCCTACCGCGTGCCGATCGCCCGCCTCGCCGCCGCCCAGGCGGCCCTCGGCGCGAAGGCGGCCGGCGAGGGCTGAGGGGGCCTCAACGGGCGCTTCAGCTCGCCCGCACGGGAGAGCCCGTCGCGCCCGTCCCGGCACCCGCCCGGACCGCCGTCAACACTCCGTGAACCAGAGTGAAAAAGACCGTTCGGAAAATTCCCGCGGAACGTCGAACCAGTGTCACGGCGGCACGTTAGGTGCTAGTGGCGGACCAATGCGCGAGGCGCGCGGCCCGGTCCGTCCGGGCGTCTGTCACTCGCGGGAACGCCGGCCATGAACGACCCGAGCCCGACCCCCCTCTACATCGGTGAAAGCCCCGTCGCCGTCCCGATCCCGCGGGCCTTCGTGAAGGCCTATCTCTGGGTGCTTGCCGGATTCGGCGGCGCCGCGACGGCCGCTCTCCTGGTCTTCGCGGTGGCGACCCAGAGCAGCTCCGAGGCTGAGCGGATCGCGGGCGCGCGGTCGAGCGGAAGCTCCTACATCGGCACGCTGGTCTCGGCCTTCGCCGCCCAGCACGGCCGCAAGGCCTACTAGCCCCGATCTCAGCGCAGCCCGGGGACCGGCCGCGTTGCCGAGCCGGAGAAGCGCGAGGCGCCGAGCTCGTCGCCGGGGCTGTGGCGGGTGAAGCGCGTCGCGACCGTGCCGGCCGGCTGCGCGACGAGCGCGTCCGGCGCCGCGTCCGGCTGGGGCCGGGCGAGCGAGACGCGGACCGGAGCCGCGCGGCTCGCCGGCGCCGCGCCGGGATTGTCCGAGACCGCATCGAACAGGGCGCGCAGCTGCGCCTTGGAATCGGCATCGGCCGGGATGAGGGCGGCCGTCCTCGGCGGGGCATTCCCCGGCGCCGGCGCGCGCCCGGGCTCGGACAAAGCGGCGTTCGCCATGCCGACCCCGCCGAGACCGGCGAGCTGAACCGGGCGCGGCGGCGGCAGCGGCATGGCGAGGGCGGCCGCGACCGCGGCGAACTCGGCCGGACGGCGCGGCGGCAGCGGAGCGGCGGCGTCGGGCTTCGCCTCCGCCTTGGCGGGCGCCTCGGCGGTGAGGAGGCTCTGGGCGTCGCGCCCGTTCTGGCGCAGGAGCGAGCCGCGCAGGGCCTGGTCGGCGGCCGGCGCGGCGTAGGCGAGCGCCCGCTGCGTGCCGATCGTGTCCTCGGGATCGGCGCTGGCCACCGCGACGACGGGCTTGGCCCTGGCGGGCGCCGGAGCGGCGGCCGGGACCTCGCGCGCGCCGCCGCCGAACAGGCCCGCGAAGAAGTTCTTGAGGCTCGGGCCGTCATCCTCGTCGGCCTGCGCCACCGCCGTGTAGCCCTGCACCGTGCCGCCGCGGGCGAGCACCTCGGCGCGCGCCTCCTCGTAGCGGGCGAGCGGCCGGTTGTCGGAGGGCAGGTGCACGGTCTTGCCGTCGGGGAAGAGACGCGCGAGCTGGTCGTGGGTCATGCGCGGCCAGGAGCGGACCGAGCCGACGTCGAGATGCACGAAGGGCGAGCCCGAATGCGGGTACCAGCCGACGCCGCCCCGCTGCAGCCGCATGCCGACCGCCCGGATCTGGTCGATCGAGACGTCGGGCAGGTAGAAGTCCATCGCCTTGCCGAGCATGTGCTGGCTGAACTCGGCGACCGCCCGGGAGCGGCGGCGCAGCATCGCGTTGGTGCCGGGGCTGCGATAGGCGGAGACGATGTGGATCGCCTCGGAGGAGCCGAGCTGCCTGTAGGCCTCCCAAACCGTGTCGAACAGGCGGGGATCCATCTTGGTCGGCTCGTCGGTGCGCCAGTCGCGCAGGAGCCGGTTCAGCTGCTCCAGGGCGGAGCGGTCGTAGCGCCCGTCGCGCCGGAAGGTGACCGTGGCGCTTTCCTTGGTGTGGGTGTGGAAGATCGTCAGCGAGCGGGTGTCGCCGTTGGCGACCGCGTCCTGCGTGCCCGTGGTGCCTGCCATCAGCGCCAGGGCGACGGCCGGCAGGGCGAGGCCGAGGCGGCGGGCGGTGAGCGGTCGGAGGCGGTCGCGGACGGCGCGGAGATAGGGGTGGGCCGGTCCCGGCCCGTCTCGCAGCAGCCTACGCACGATGGTCCTCACCCTCTGCCACAACCCGCGCGCGACGCGGGCGTCATGGTGAACGCAAGGTTGCCGAAAACCGTAAAAGCCGGGTTATCGGGTCCTCAGGCTGAACACCGCCGCGCGAGAACGGCTAAGGCGCAACCGTGGCGAAAAATGGCCCGCAAGAGCGCAGACGCACGCCGCCGCACGGGCGCGGCCACGGTTTCGCCAGGAAGCGTACGGGCGCGGCCTTGCCTACCACCAGCCGCGGGAGGCCGAGGGCGGGCGCGGCGTCCAGAGGCCGGGCTCTCCGAACTCGGCCGGCCCGACGCCGGCTGCCCGCACGGTGCGGCGGGCCTGGCGGTGGACCGCGACGGGCTTCTGGGCCCGCGGCATCTCGGCGACCTTGCGCTTCGGCTCGCTCGGCGCGTGCGCCACCGCCGGCGCGCCGCCCGGAAGCCCGAGCGCCGCGCGCATGCGCGCGTCGTAGCCGTAGAGGTCCGGCAGGGTGCGGTAGGCGCCGTGATCGTCGATATAGGCCGTGAAGTAGGCCAGATGCACCGGCAGCTTCTCGGTGAGCCGGATGGTGCGCTCGCCCTTGCCGATCAGCCCCTTCAGCCGCTCGCTCGACCACGCATCGGGCAGCACCGAATCGGCGAAGCGGAACGGGTCGTCGACGCGCACGCAGCCGTGGCTCAGCGCCCGGCGCGCGGAGGCGAACAGGGTGCGGTTCGGCGTGTCGTGCAGGTAGACCGCGTGGTTGTTCGGGAACATGAACTTGATGAAGCCGAGCGCGTTGCGCTCCCCCGGCGGCTGGCGCACCGAGATGGTGTTGCCGTGGCGGACCACCTGGTAGCCGCGCCGCGCCGCGTAGTTCGGGTCGCGCGCCAGCCCGGGGAGGAACTCGTTCTTGAGGATCGAGGGCGGCACGTTCCAGGACGGGTTCACCACCGCGTATTCCATCAGGCCCGAGAAGAGCGGCGTCGGCGATTCGGGCTTGCCGACGATCACCCGGGTCTCGTCGCGCACGCTCCCCCCGCGCAGGACGCGCAGGCGGAATTCCGGGATGTTGACCATCACGTAGTCGCGCCCGAGCTCCCGCGGCAGCCAGCGCCAGCGCTCCATGTTGACGAGGAGGAGCGCCTCGTCGCCGCCGACCGCGGCCGGTGCCGACGCGGGCCGCCGCTCGCGGAGGGCTGCGAGGCGCGCCTTCAGGGCCTGGTAGCCCCCTTCCTGCGGGTTGTAGCGCTGCAGCAGGTCGCCGGCCTCCGCCCCGGCCGCGGCGAGCGGGCCGAGCACGGTCTCGGGGGGCGGCAGGTCGAGGGCCGGCGTGATCAGCCTGGACAGGCCCGCGAGGTTGATGCGCCCGCCGCGGGCGTCGCGTGCGTAGAGCGCCGCCGCCGCCGAGAGCTTGACGTCGGCCTCGGCGATCTCGGCCTCGCTGTCGGGCCGGCTCAGCACGCCGAGGACCGGGACCGGGTAGGCGGCGGGATCGAGCCCGTCCTCGCCGGCCCTGCCGAGGCGGGCGGCGACCGCCCGCGCGGCGGGCGTGAAGCGGCCGTCGACGATCCAGACGGGCCGGAACGCGCCGAGCGCGTAGAAGGCCTGGATCGCCTCGCGCTCCCGCGTGGTCAGGCGGGGGAGGAGCGGGATCGCGGCCGAGAGCCGCGCCGCCACGGCCGCCGCCAGCGGATCGGCCGGGACCGGGGCGGGCGCCTCCGCCACGGGCGCGGCCTCGGAGGCGGGCGCCTGCACGGTGGGTGCCTGCGCGGTCGGCGCGTCGGGTGCCGGCAATTCGGCCGTCGCGGGCTCCGACCCGTCGGCGTCGGGCTTTGCCGGATCGGCTTCGACGGCTCCGGACCTCGCGGGCTCGGCGGCAGGCTTCGACGCCTCGTCCGCCGGCGCCGCGTCCGCCGGCAGCCCGGCCGCCGGCCCAGCGGGATCGGTGGCGCCGACCGTCTCGGGATCGGCGGCCGCCGTCGCGTTATCCTCAGCTCCGGCCGCCCGCGGCGCGTCCTGTCCGATCCCCGCCGCGTGCGGGGCGGGTTCGTCGGGCACCCGCGTCCCGCCGGCCCCCGCCTCGGTGACCGGCAGATCGGTCGGCCCGGCCTGCGCGTGCACGAGCGTCGCATGGGCGACGGATCCGGCCAGCAGAGCGGCCAGGGCGACGGTGGCGGAGCGCGAGACGCCCATATGTCTGTCTCTCCCGGGAAAGGCCCGATCGGGGCCAACCCGTTCGTATGATTATCGTCTCAAGCGCAGCCGTGCGCAATCGCACAGCAGCCGCGAGGCGGCGCGAATCGGCGACGCAGACGGCTCAGGCCGCCGCGTTCTCGGACTTGTCGTCCCCGTCGAGGCCGAGGTCCTTGAGCTTGCGATAGAGGGTGGATCGGCCGATTCCGAGGCGGCGCGAGACTTCGGACATCCGGCCGCGGTAGAATTGCAGCGCGAAGCGGATGATCTCGGCCTCGAGGGCGTCCATCGGCTTCATCTCGCCCGTATCCTCGACCACGAGCGACATGGCGTGGGGATCGCGCACCTCGACGCGCACGATCTCGCGCACGGGCTCGGGCGCGCCGGCCGGCAGGATCGGCTGGCTCGGGGCCGGCGGGATGCGCACGTCGAAGCCCTCGACCTGCGCGGCGATCTGGGGGAATTCCGCCACCGTCAGCTCGTCGCCATCCGCCAGCACCACGGCGCGGAACAGGGCGTTCTCGAGCTGGCGCACGTTGCCGGGCCAGCCGTAGCGGGTGAGAAGCGCCATCGCCTCCGGCGTCACCGAGCGGACGCGCTTGCCTTCCTCGGCCGCGAACCGCGCGCAGAAGGAGCGCACGAGATCCGGGATGTCCTCGCGGCGCGCGCGCAGGGGCGGCAGCGTCATCGGGAAGACGTTGAGGCGGTAATAGAGGTCCTCGCGGAAGCGGCCCTGCTTCACCAGGTCGAGGAGCGAGCGGTTCGTCGCCGAGACGAGGCGGATGTCGACGCGCACGCTGCGCTTGGCCCCAACCGGGTCGACCTCGCCCTCCTGCAGGGCGCGCAGGAGCTTCACCTGCGCGTCGAGGGGCAACTCGCCGATCTCGTCGAGGAAGAGCGTGCCGCCGGACGCCTCGACGAACTTGCCGACATGCCGCTCGGTGGCGCCTGTGAACGCCCCCTTCTCGTGCCCGAACAGGGTCGATTCGACGAGGTTGTCGGGGATCGCCCCGCAATTGACGGTGACGAAGGGCTTGCCGCGGCGCTCCCCCGAGCCCTGGATGGCGCGGGCCAGCACCTCCTTGCCGACGCCCGATTCGCCCTCGATCAGCACCGGGATGTTCGATTTCGCGCTCCGCTCGGCGAGGCGGATGACCCGGTCCATGTCGGGGCTGCGCGAGGCGAGGTCCTTGAAGCTCAGCGAGCCGGAGGCGCGGCGGCGCATGCGCCGGACCTCCTCCTCGAGCTGATCGACCTTGAGGGCGTTCTTGATCGAGACCTGCAGGCGCTCGGCGCCCGCGGGCTTCACCACGAAATCGACTGCGCCGGCCCGCATGGCGTTGACGACCGTGTCGATCGAGCCGTTCGAGGTCTGCACGATGACGGGGGTGTCGAGGCCGCCCTTGCGCATCTCCGCCAGCACGCCGAGCCCGTCGAGGCCGCCCGGCATGACGAGGTCGAGCAGCACCACGTCGACGGGCTCCCCGGCCCGCAAGGCGGCGAGGCCCTCGGCACCGTTCTCGGCGGTCCGCGCCTCGAAGCCGAACCGGCGCACCGCGGCCTCGGTCAGGCGGCGCTGCACGGGATCGTCGTCGACGATGAGGACCGTTGTCGACATGCGGGCATCCCCTGAGGCTTTGCCGCGAGGCCGGGCCGGTGCCCGGAGCGCCGGGCTCCGGTGCCGGGGCGAGCCCGCGGTTGTTTCGTTTCGAGCCGCAGGGTCGCCGAAGAGCGTAAAGCCCCGCTTAACGACGATCGCAGTTTCCGCCGTGGGTCAGCGAACGCACGCTCCGCGAGCCCGCCGAGCGGCGGAGGGCCGAACGCCGCATCGGTTGATCGCGCGACGATTGCGCTCGATATCTCTCCCCGGGCGGGGCGCCGTCGCGCCGCGCGTGAAGGAACCGAGATACAATGCCGAGCCGATCCGTCGCGCCTGACCTGCTGCCGGAACCGTTGCGGCACCCGGACGGGACCCATGCGGCGAGGGCGGCCGCGCGCGCGGCGGAGCTCGCGGCCGATCTCGGGACGCTGCCCGAATGGGACCTGAGCGACCTCTATTCCGGCATCGACGCCCCCGATTTCCGGGACGATCTCGCCCGGGCCGAGGCGGATTGCCGGAGCTTCGCGCAGCGCTACGCCGGAAAGGTCGCGGAGATCGCGGCCGGGTCCGGCGCATCGGCCCGACTCGCGGAGGTTGTGCGGTCCTACGAGGCGATCGAGGAGCTTCTCGGCAAGCTGATGTCCTACGCGGGCCTCGTCTATTCGGGCGACACCACGGACGAGCGCCGCGCCAAGTTCTACGGCGACACCCGCGAGCGCCTGACCAACGCCTCGGGCGACCTCCTGTTCTTCGCCCTCGAGCTCAACCGCGTGGACGACGCCGTGATGGACGCCGCCATGGCGGAGGGTCCGCTCGCGCACTACGCCCCCTGGATCGAGGATTTGCGCCGGGAGAAGCCGTTCCAGCTCGAGGACCGCATCGAGAAGCTGTTCCTGGAGAAGTCCGTCACGGCGAACGCCGCCTGGGACCGCCTGTTCAACGAGACGATCGCGGCGCTCCGCTTCCCCGTCCAGGGCGAGCAGCTGACGCTGGAGCCGACCCTCAACAAGCTGCAGGACCCGGACGGCGCGGTGCGCAAGGACGCGGCGGGAGCGCTCAGCGAGGTGCTCCGGGCGAACCTGCGCGTCTTCACGCTGATCACCAACACGCTCGCCAAGGACAAGGAGATCTCGGACCGCTGGCGCGGCTTCAAGGACGTGGCCGATGCCCGCCACCTCGCCAACCGCGTCGAGCCCGAGGTGGTGGCGGCCCTCGTCGAGGCGGTGCAGGCCGCCTATCCGCGCCTGTCGCACCGCTACTACCGGCTGAAGGCCAAGTGGTTCGGCGTCGAGTCGCTTCCCTACTGGGACCGCAACGCGCCGCTGCCGCGGGTCGAGCAGCGCACCATTCCCTGGGCGGAGGCGCGCGACACCGTGCTCGACGCCTACCACGCCTTCTCGCCGCGGATGGCGGGCATCGCCCGGGACTTCTTCGAGCGCCGCTGGATCGACGCGCCGACCCGGCCCGGCAAGGCGCCGGGCGCCTTCGCGCACCCGACCGTGCCCTCGGTGCACCCCTACGTGCTCGTCAACTACCAGGGCAAGCCGCGGGACGTGATGACGCTCGCGCACGAGCTCGGCCACGGGGTGCATCAGGTGCTCGCCGGCCCGAACGGCGCCTTGATGGCGCCGACGCCCCTGACGCTCGCCGAGACCGCGAGCGTGTTCGGCGAGATGCTGACCTTCCGGCGGCTGCTTTCGGCGACGCGCGACGCCACCCAGCGGCGCGCCATGCTCGCCGCCAAGGTCGAGGACATGATCAACACGGTGGTGCGCCAGATCGCCTTCTACGCCTTCGAGCGGAAGGTCCATCTCGCCCGCCAGCAGGGCGAGCTGACCGCCGAGCAGATCAACGCGCTCTGGATCTCGGTTCAGGCCGAATCGCTTGGGCCCGCCATCGCGCTGGACGGGGGCTACGAGCCGTTCTGGGCCTACATCCCGCACTTCATCCACTCGCCCTTCTACGTCTACGCCTACGCCTTCGGCGATTGCCTCGTGAACTCGCTCTACGGCGTCTACGCCGAGGCCGAGGAGGGCTTCGTCGAGCGCTACTTCGCGCTGCTCTCGGCCGGCGGCTCGAAGCCCTACGGCGAGCTTCTGAAGCCCTTCGGGCTCGACGCGAGCGACCCGTCCTTCTGGCAGATCGGCCTCGGCATGATCGAGGGCATGATCGCGGAGCTGGAGGCGATGGAGGGGCAGGGCTGAGGGGACGCCGTGACCGGAGCATGAGGCCGCAAGCGCGCGGCCCTGCTCGCGCTCGTGATGTTCCTCGGGCTTAACGATATCGATTTCGTGGTCGACGGAGCGGAAGCCGTCGTGACGATCCTCGGCCTCGCCGCGGGTGACGTCGATGAATCCGGCCTCACCCGCTGGATCCGCGACAACTGGCCGGCCGGCTGAGGCGCGGGCCGCCCCGCGGCGCGGCGCCCCAGCGCCCTGGCGCCGGGGCGACGGCGGCTTATCTCGGGACCAGCACCCCAGTCCCGATGCCCCGAGAACACCCCGACCGCCCATGGCCGAGACCGACCCGGAAGCCAACCGCTTCACCGCCCGCGCGAGCCGCTATGCCCGCGTCGGCGCCAATGTCGGCGGCGTCGCCGCCCGGATGGCGGGCGCGCGCCTGTTCGGCCGGGAGGGGACGACGAACGCCGCCGCCCTGGCGCAGGCGCTCGGCGGCCTGAAGGGGCCGATCATGAAGGTGGCGCAGCTCCTGGCCACCGTGCCGGACCTGCTGCCGCCCGAATACGCGGCCGAGTTGCAGAAGCTCCAGGCCGACGCGCCGCCCATGGGCGCGGCCTTCGTCAAGCGCCGGATGATGGCCGAGCTCGGGGCCGATTGGCAGTCCCGCTTCGGCCGCTTCGACCTGAAGCCCGCGGCGGCGGCCTCCCTCGGCCAGGTTCACCGGGCGACGGCGCGCGACGGCACGCCGCTCGCCTGCAAGCTCCAGTATCCGGACATGCAATCGGCCGTCGAGGCGGACCTGAAGCAGCTCGAAGTCGCCTTCGCGCTGCACCGGCGCATGAATTCCTGGCTCGACACCCGCGAGATCGCCAAGGAGATCGGCGCGCGCGTGCGCGAGGAGCTCGACTATGCCCGCGAGGCCAAGCACGCCGCGCTCTACGGCGGCGTGCTGCGGGATATCGGCGCCGTGCGGGTGCCGGACGTGCATCCCGACCTCTCGACGCGCCGGCTCCTGACGCTCGGCTGGCTCGACGGCGAGCGCATCCTCACCTTCGCGCAGGCGCCGGTCGAGATCCGCAACCGCATCGCCCAGTCGATGTTCAAGGCGTGGTGGCACCCGTTCAGCCGCGCCGCCGTCATCCACGGCGACCCGCATCTCGGCAATTACACGGTGTTCTCTGAAGGCGGCGAGCCGCAGGGCATCAACCTGCTCGATTACGGCTGCGTGCGCATCTTCCATCCCCGATTCGTCGGCGGCGTGGTCGACCTCTATCGCGGGCTCCTCACCGGCGACGAGCCTCGAATCGTCCACGCCTACGAGGTCTGGGGGTTCAAGAATCTCAACCGCGAATTGATCGACATCCTCAACATCTGGGCTCGCTTCATCTACGGGCCGCTGCTCGAGGACCGCACCCGTACGGTGGCGGACGGAGTGAAGCCCGGCGAGTACGGGCGCCGCCAGGCCTTTGCGGTGCATCAGGCCCTCAAGGAGCGCGGCCCCGTGACCGTGCCGCAGGAATTCGTCTTCATGGACCGCGCCGCGGTCGGGCTCGGCGCCGTCTTCCTCCACCTGCGCTCGGAGCTGAACTATCATCGCCTGTTCGAGGCGGAGATCGAGCACTTCTCCCTCGACGCGCTCGCCGACCGCCAGGCGGAGGCACTCGCCGACGCCGGCCTCCCGCGGCCGAGCTAGGGCGAGAAAGGCGGATCCGGACGCTCAAAAAATCCGCCCACCCCCTGGACAACGCGTCTGGTATACCAGAAACTGGGCCATACGAAATCGGCACTGAGACTGCTGATTGCGAGCCGTCGAGGCTTGCGCTAAATCCGCTCGGGACCAAGCAAGACGACGTCAAGGGAACGAGCGCGCAATGGCCGATACGAAGACCGTATCCGGGGTGGCATACAGCCCGGCAATGGACGGAGAAACTCACGAGCAGACCTACCGCGGCTTCGTTCGCTTCGTCGAGATCGCGACCGGCGTGGTGATCTGCTGGGTCCTGGCGCTCGCGGTCGGCGGCATCCGCGAGGCCTGGCTGACGGCGATTCTCGGAGTCGTATTGTCGGGTGTGGCCGGCGCGGTCGGCGCCTTCGCTCCCGCCATCGGCTGGAAGGCGCCCGCCGTCATCGGCGTGCTCCTTGCTCTTTATCTGGCGTTTGCCTGATGAACCGGCTGCCCTCATCGAGGTGACGGGCGGTCCTTCGTTACAAACGGCGCGTTTCCATCAGATCAACCGGGTCACCCACCTCGAAAAGTCGCGAGGAATCGCGCAGTCCGAGGCGGTCAATCGAAGGGGAATTCCTGAATGCGCATCGCTGTGCTGTCGGAGGCGGATTCCGCGGAGCCGCGGGTCGCGGCGGTGCCGGAGACGGTCAAGAAGTTCAAGGCTCTCGGCGCCGACATGGTCGTGCAGGCCGGCGCCGGCCTCAGGGCGGGCGTGCCCGACGGCGAGTACGAGGCGGCCGGCGCCGAGATCGCGCCGAGCGCCGAGGCCGCCGCCGGCGGGGCCGACCTCGTCCTCAAGGTGCGCCGTCCGAAGCCCGAGGAGCTCGGGCTGTTCAAGCGCGGCACGGTCGTCGTCGCCATCATGGACCCCTACGGCAACGAGTCCGAGCTGAAGGGCATGGCGGAGGCCGGCCTCTCCACCTTCGCGATGGAGCTGATGCCCCGCATCACCCGCGCCCAGGTGATGGACGTGCTCTCCTCCCAGGCGAACCTCGCGGGCTACCGCGCGGTGGTCGACGGCGCCTCCGAGTACGGCCGCTCGATGCCCATGATGATGACGGCCGCCGGCACCGTCCCGGCCGCGCGTGTCTTCGTGATGGGGGTCGGCGTCGCGGGCCTCCAGGCCATCGCCACCGCCCGCCGCCTCGGCGCCGTGGTGACGGCGACCGACGTGCGGCCCGCCACCAAGGAGCAGGTGGAGTCGCTCGGCGCCAAGTTCGTGGCGGTGGAGGACGACGAGTTCAAGCAGGCCGAGACCGCGGGCGGCTACGCCAAGGAGATGTCGGCGGCCTACCAGGCGAAGCAGGCGGAGCTGGTCAAGGGCCACATCGCCAAGCAGGACATCGTCATCACGACGGCCCTGATCCCGGGCCGGCCAGCCCCGAAGCTCGTCTCCGACGAGATGGTCGCCTCGATGAAGCCGGGCTCGGTCCTCGTCGACCTCGCGGTCGAGCGCGGCGGCAACGTCGCCGGCGCGAAGGCCGGCGAGATCGTCACCACCGACAAGGGCGTGAAGATCGTCGGCCACCTCAACGTGCCGGGGCGCCTCGCCGCCACGGCCTCGAGCCTCTACGCGCGCAACCTCTACGCCTTTCTGGAGACCCTGATCGACAAGGACGCCAAGGCGCTCGCGATCAAGTGGGACGACGAGCTCGTGAAGGCCACCAACCTCACGCGCGACGGCGAGGTGGTCCACGCCTCCTTCCAGCCCAACGCAGCCTGATCCCGCCGGAGAGACTCCCGATGGCCAACCTTCCCCCCGACCAGGCGGTCGATCAGACCCGCGTGCTCGCCGACACCGCCCGCGCCGCCGCCGAGGCCGCCCGCCGCGCCGCCGACCAGGCGGCCTCCATCGCCGACGGCCTCGGCCACGGCGCCGCCGCCATGACGCATGGCGCGGTCGACCCCACCGTCTTCCGCCTCGCCATCTTCGTGCTGGCGATCTTCGTCGGCTACTACGTGGTCTGGTCGGTCACCCCGGCGCTGCACACGCCGCTGATGTCGGTCACCAACGCGATCTCGTCCGTGATCATCGTGGGCGCGATCCTGGCCGCCGGCGTGCCGCTCGTCGAGCACGGCACGGGCTTCGCCCGGTTCTTCGGCTTCATTGCCATCATCCTCGCCAGCGTGAACATCTTCGGCGGGTTCCTGGTCACCCAGCGCATGCTGGGCATGTACAAGAAGAAGGGTTGAGGCGATGTCCGAGAACGTCTCGTCCCTCCTCTACATCGTCTCCGGCGTCCTGTTCATCATGGCGCTGCGGGGGCTCTCGCACCCCACCACCTCGCGCCAGGGCAACCTCTACGGCATGGTCGGCATGGGGCTGGCCATCCTGACGACGCTGGTCGGCCATCCGCCGGCGGGCGCGGGCGCCTGGGCCCTCGTGATCCTCGGCCTCGCCATCGGCGGCGGCGCCGGCGCGGTCATCGCCAAGCGCGTGCCGATGACGGCGATGCCGCAGCTCGTGGCCGCCTTCCACTCGCTCGTCGGCCTCGCGGCCGTCGCGGTGGCGGCCGGCGCCCTCTACGCGCCGCAGGCCTTCGGCATCGTCGAGGGGGGCCACATCCACGGGCAGTCGCTCTTCGAGATGGGGCTCGGCGTCGCCATCGGCGCCATCACCTTCACGGGCTCGGTCATCGCCTTCGCCAAGCTCGACGGCCGCATGTCCGGCAAGCCGATCATCCTGCCCCAGCGCCACGCCATCAACATCGCACTCGCCATCGCGCTCGTTGCGCTGCTCGCCATCTTCATCGGCACCGAGAGCAAGGTGGTGTTCTGGCTGATCGTGATCGCCTCGCTGGTGCTCGGCGGCCTGATCATCATCCCGATCGGCGGCGCCGACATGCCCGTCGTCGTCTCGATGCTGAACTCCTACTCGGGCTGGGCGGCGGCCGGCATCGGCTTCACGCTGGGCAACCTGGCGCTCATCATCACGGGCTCGCTCGTGGGCTCCTCGGGCGCGATCCTGTCCTACATCATGTGCCACGCGATGAACCGCTCGTTCATCTCGGTCATCCTCGGCGGCTTCGGCGGCGAGACCGTGGCGGCCGGAGGCGGCCAGGTCGAGACGCGCCCGGTCAAGCAGGGCTCGGCCGACGACGCGGCCTACATCATGAAGAACGCCGAGAAGGTGATCATCGTCCCCGGCTACGGCATGGCGGTGGCGCAGGCCCAGCACTCCTTGCGCGAGATGGCGGACCTGCTCAAGAAGGAGGGCGTCGACGTCAAGTACGCCATCCACCCGGTCGCGGGCCGCATGCCCGGCCACATGAACGTGCTGCTCGCCGAGGCCAACGTGCCCTACGACGAGGTGTTCGAGCTCGAGGACATCAACGGCGAGTTCCCGCAGGCCGACGTCGCCTTCGTCATCGGCGCCAACGACGTCACCAACCCGGCCGCCAAGACCGACAAGGCCTCGCCGATCTACGGCATGCCGATCCTGGACGTCGAGAAGGCCAAGACGGTGCTGTTCATCAAGCGCGGCATGGGCTCGGGCTACGCCGGCGTCGAGAACGAGGTCTTCTTCCGCGACAACACCATGATGCTGTTCGGCGACGCCAAGAAGGTCGTGGACTCGATCCTCAAGAACCTCTGACGGCGCCGGGCACCTGACCGGACGGCAGGAGAGCGGGGCGGGCGCGGCGAGCGCCCGCCCCGTTCGCGTTTCGGGGCGCCTTGCGGATCATCGCGGGGCCGCCGGCGTTGCCCCGCGGAGATCGCGGCGTTCGCCGCCCGGCCGCAGGAGCCCGATGCCAGCCTTGAGACGACGGGACATGCTCGCCGGGCTCGCCGCGGCCGCTCTCGCGGCGGGACCGGCGCGGGCCGCGCCCGTGGTGCGGAGCCTCGATCCGCGCTTCGCCGCCGTCATCGACCAAGCCGCCCGGCTCGAGACCGTCTACGCGGGCGGGCGCTGGTGCGAGGGGCTCTGCCACGCGCCCGATCTCGGCGGCCTCGTCTTCAGCGACGTCAAGGCGAACCGGATCTCCGTGCTCGGCGCCGACGGCCGGGTTCGTACGCTGTGCGACCCGTCCGGCAATGCCAACGGCAACACCCTCGATGCGGAGGCCGGCTCGTCACCTGCGAGCACCGCGGCCGCCGCGTCGTGCGCCGGGAGCGCGACGGGGCGATCACGGTCCTCGCCGACGACTTCTCGGGCAAACCGCTGAATTCCCCGAACGACGCCCGGCTCGGACCCGACGGCCTGATCTGGTTCACCGACCCCGTCTTCGGCATCCGGCTGCCGGACGAGGGAGTGATGGCCGAGCCTGCCCAGAGCGCGCGGCGCGTCTACCGGATCGCGGCCTCGGGCGAGGTCGAGGCGATGACGGACGCGGTGGGGCAGCCGAACGGGCTCGCCTTCGCGCCCGACGGCCGCACGCTCTACATCAGCGACGCGGGCGCCGCGCTGAATCCGGAGGGCGCACGTGTCATCCTGGTCTTCGCCGTCGGCCCTGACCGGCGCCTCGGGCCCGCGCGGCCCTTCGCGGAGCTCGAGGCCGGGGCCCCGGACGGGCTCGCGGTCGATGCCGCGGGACGCCTCTGGGCCGCCTGCCAGGACGGCGTGCGCGTCTACGATCCCGACGGGACCTGGCTCGGGCGCATCGCCACCCCGAGGGCCGCCACGAACCTCGCCTTCGGCGGCACGGCCGGGCGCCGCCTCTTCGTCGCGGCGGGCGGGGCGATCCACGCGATCGACATCAAGGTACGGGGTGCCGCCTCGGCCGGCTGACACGAGCCACCGCGATACCCCGCCAGGCCCTTCGAGGAGTCTCATGCCGATCGCCAGACGCAGCCTGCTCACCCGCATTTTCACGGCCGGGGCCGCGCTCGGCCTCGGCCGGGCCGCCGCGCAACCCGCCTCATCCGCCTCGCGCTCCGGACCCGGCGACGGGCGCGTGGCCACGAGCCGGCCGGCGGGCGCGATGGAGCTGGCGCTCGCCGCCGACGCTCCCTCGACCCCGACCGGCCTGACGATCTCCCGCGGCGGCCGCGTCTTCGTCATGATGCCCCGCTTCGACGCCCGGGTGCCGATCACGGTCGGCGAGGTGATTACGGACGGCGCGGTCCGGCCCTATCCGAGCGAGGAGGCCAACCGCCCCGACCCGAAGACGCCGCAGGCCAGCCTGTTCCACGTCCCGAACGGCGTGATCGACCGCGACGACACCCTCTGGCTGCTCGATGCCGGGCTGCCCGAGGGCAAGGGGCCGCCGGTGCCGGGCGGCGCCAAGCTCGTGCAGGTGGACCTTGCCGGGAACCGCATCCGCCGGGTGGTCCCGCTCGAATCCGGCATCACCCCGGTCTCCTCGCTCAACGATCTGCGGGTCGACATCCGGGAGGGGAGGGCGCGCGCCTACATCACCGACCAAGGCCAGGGCGAGGAGGGGGCGATCCTCGCCGTCGACCTGACGAGCGGACGCGTGGTGCGCCGCCTTGAGGGTCATGCCAGCACCAAGTCGCAGAAGGACCTCGTCAAGTTCGTCGAGCACCGCCCGGTGATGCGGCGGGAGGGCAGCGGCCCGCCGAAGCCCGTCAAGGGCGGCGCCAACGGCATCGCGCTCAGCCCGGACGGCCGGCGCCTCTACTACGCGCCGCTGATCGGGCGGCACCTCTACAGCGTCGACGCAGCCGCGCTCCTCGACCCGGACGCCTCCGACGCGGAGGTGGCGGCGAGCGTCGAGGATCTCGGCGAGAAGGGCATGACGGGTGGCCTGATCGCGGACGCGCAGGACCGGATCTACCTGTCGCTGCAGGAACAGAACGCGGTCGGCCGCCGCGACCCGGACGGCACCATCACCGTGATCGCCTCGGACGAGCGCCTGATCTGGGCCGACACCTTCTGGATCACGCCGGACCGCTGGCTCTACGTCTCGGCCGCGCAGGTCAACCGCCGGCCCGAATACAACCGCGGCGAGGACCTGCAGCAGCCGCCCTACGCGATCCTGCGCATCCGCATCGACGCCGACCCCGTCCCGTGACGCCGCCGTCCCGGCCCCCGCCGCGCCGGGTCGCCCGTCAGGCTTCCGGATTCGCGCAACGGAATCGGCCGCGGATCACCTCTCCCGTGCGGGAGAGGTCGAGTCCGCGAAAGCGGACCGGGTGAGGGGTTCGCCCTGTCCGGAGAGGTCCTACCCCTCACCCTGTCCCTCTCCCGCACGGGAGAGGGGACCCGCGCCCGGCCTTGGGAACCATCGAGCCCTGAACCGACGCCTTCGTGTATACCGGCGGAGTCAGCGCGCGCCGCCTCACCTCTCCCGTTCGGGAGAGGTCGAGTCCGCGGAACGCGGACCGGGTGAGGGGTTCGCCGTCTCCGGAAAGGTCGCGCCCCTCACCCTAACCCTCTCCCGCACGGGAGAGGGGACCCGCGCTCGATCGTAGGCATCGCGGGTCCCGATCGCGGGAATCATGGCGAGCCGTGGCCAGCATAGAGCGGCACCTTCCCCCTCCCTACCGGAGCTGGACAGGGGCGGCGCAGGATCGGGCGCCGGGACTGCTCCGGCACCCCCGCGACGCGGAGACATCGATCCCGGGCTCGGCCGCACGAGGGGCGGGCGAGACGCGATCCGCCCCCTGTCACATCCGGGCGGCAGCGCGGGCGGCGCGGGCGCGCTATCATCCGCCCCGTGTCAGCCGCCTCCGCCCTCGCCGAACCGCGCGCCTTCCTCGACGTCACCGCCTCGATCCTGGGGCGGCCTTGGCGCGACCGCTGCGGCGAGGCCGCGCTCCAGGCCAGCGCGGCGCATATGGTGCAGGCCTACGGGCTGCCGGACCTGCTGGCCCGGGTCCTCGCCGGGCGCGGCGTGCTGCCGGCGCAGGCCGAGGCCTATCTCAGCCCGCGCCTGCGCGACCTCCTGCCCGATCCCGCCTGCCTCCTCGACATGGAGGCGGCGGCCGACCGGCTCGCGCGGGCGGTGCACGGGGCCGAGACGGTCGCGGTGTTCGGCGATTACGACGTGGACGGCGCCGCGAGCGCGGCGCTCGTCGCCGGCTACCTGCGGGCGCTCGGCGTCCCGACCCGCATCCACATCCCCGACCGGATCACGGAAGGGTACGGCCCGAACGAGGCCGCCGTGCGGGCGCTGGCGGGGGAGGGGGCGAGCCTCCTCGTCACGGTCGATTGCGGCACGGCCGGCCACGGGCCGCTCGAGGTCGCGCGCGAGATCGGCCTCGACGTGATCGTGCTCGACCATCACGGGGCGCAGGAGATTCTGCCGCCGGCCCGGGCGATCGTGAACCCGAACCGGCTCGACGACCTCTCGGGCCTCGGCCATCTCTGCGCGGCGGGGGTGGTCTTCCTCACACTGGTCGCGCTCAACCGCCGCTTGCGGCGCGACGGCCTGTTCGGACCTCGATCCCCCGAGCCGGCCCTGACCGACGCCCTCGACCTCGTGGCGCTCGCGACCGTCGCGGACGTGGTGCCGCTGACCGGCCTCAACCGGGCCTTCGTGGCGCAGGGGCTCACCGTGATGCGCGGGCGCGGCCGCCGGGGACTCGCGGCCCTCTTCGACGCCGCCTCCCTCGACGGGCCGCCGGAGGCCTGGCACCTCGGCTACCTCGTCGGGCCCCGCATCAACGCGGGCGGGCGCATCGGCGACGCCTCGCTCGGGGCGCGGCTCCTCACCACGGACGATCCGGCCGAGGCCGCCCGCATCGCCGCCGAGCTCGACCGGCTCAACCGGGAGCGGCAGGCGATCGAGGCGGAGGCGGTGCAGGCGGCCGAGGCCGAGATGGACCGGGCGCTCGGCCTCGACCCGGACCGGCCCGTGCTGGTGGCGGGCTCGGCCGACTGGCATCCCGGCATCGTCGGGCTGATCGCGGCCCGTCTCAAGGAGCGCTTCGGCCGCCCGGCCTTTGCCTTCGCGCTCCGGCCGGACGGCACGGCGGTGGGCTCGGGCCGCTCGATCCTCGGCGCCGATCTCGGCCTCGCGGTGCGGGCGGGCGTCGAGGCCGGCCTCGCGCTCAAAGGGGGCGGCCACGCCATGGCGGCGGGCGCGACGCTGGCGAGCGGCGACCTCGCCCGCTTCCAGGCCCATCTCGCCGAGGCGCTGGGCTCCGCCGTGCAGGCGGCGCGCGCCGTCGAGGCGCTCCTCCTCGACGGCACCGTGAGCGCGGGCGGCGCCACTGCCGAGACGGTGCGGCTGATCCAGCGGGCAGGGCCCTTCGGCCAGGGCGCGCCCGAGCCCGTCTTCGCCCTGCCGCGCCACCGCATCGTCGATGCCGGCATCGTCGGCCACGGCCATGTCCGGGCGCGGCTGCGTAGCCGCGACGGGCAGGCGATCGGCGCCATCACCTTCCGCGCGGCCCACGGCCCGCTCGGCCAGGCGGTCCTCAACGGCGTCGGCCGCGAGTTCCACGTGGCCGGGACCCTGTCCTGCGACCGCTGGCGCGGAGCCGAGCGCGCGCAGGTCCGAATCTGCGATCTCGCACCCAGCGATTGATCCGGCGCCGAGCCGGTTGACACCCGCCTCCCCCCTCACCATAAGAACGACGCGCGGCCCGGCGGGCCGAAGTTTGGGGGAATGTCCCGAGCGGCAAAGGGGGCGGACTGTAAATCCGCTGCGTAAGCTTCGTAGGTTCGAGTCCTACTTCCCCCACCAAACGTTCGCCATGACGGTCTTACATGGTTTGTTCCGATGACGAGGCGGCCGCGGGGCCGCCTTTTGTCGTTCGGGAGGGTCTCCTCACGCCTTCTCAAGGCGGCGGGGCCGTGCTATCGGGCCCCTCGCGCGGGTGTAGCTCAATGGTAGAGCAGCAGCCTTCCAAGCTGAATACGAGGGTTCGATTCCCTTCACCCGCTCCAATCCTCTTCCGATAGTCTGACCGGAGACGTCGCTTCGCGGCCCCCGTGATCGTGCGGGATGCCGGGCGTTTTGCTGCCCAGGGTTGCGCCCTCGACCCAACAAAAAGGGCGACCGCCCTCTCAGGCAGCCGCCCCGTCCCGGCCGAGCCGGGAGCGATTCTCAGTAGGCGCTGAACTTGTAGTTGAAGCCCGCGCGGACGAGGCTGCCCTCGGTGCGGAAGCGCGAGGTGTAGGATCCCGCGCCCACGCCCGGGATCGAGTTCACGAGAACGTTGCGGCTGCCAAGATCGTAGTGCAGGTACTCGGCCTTGAGCGTCACGGCCTCCGACTTCAGGCCGATGTAGCGGCCGAGCGAGAAGTAGTTCAGGAAGCTGTCCTGCGGGATCGCGTATTCGATGCCGCCGCCATAGGCGAAGCCGGTCTCGAACCGCTTGGAATAGCCTGCGAACTGCGGGGCGAGGCCCGGCGTGTAGAAGTTCGCGTGGTACTCGATGTCGCCGAAGGCGAGGCCGCCGGTCCCATAGACGAGGACCCGGTCGAAGGCGTAGCCGACCTTGCCGGTGACCGTGCCGAGCCATTCGAGGCTCTGGAAGTAGGCGCTCGGGTTGGGCAGCACGCCGCCGGCATTGGGCGCGCCGAGCACGAAGCGGTTCTTGTGGATGTCCGTCCAGTCGAAATTCGCGCCGACGCCCGCCACGAACCCGGAGCCCGGCGTAAACTGGTAGTTGTAGCCGAAGCCGCCGCCGAGCTTGCCGATCCCGTCAGTCTCCGTGAACGTCACGGCGGGGCGGCGCCCGGCGGCCACGTTCGCGATGTTGCCCGGAGCGTTGCCGATCGTCGTGATGCGCTGGCGGTCCGTGAAGGTGTAGACCGTCTCGACGCCCGCATAGAAGCCGGTCCACGTGAAGACCGGGATCGGCGTGAAGACTGGCGGAGGCGCTTCGCGGCGTGGCAGGTCGGCGGCCTGAACCGCACCGGCAACGAGAGCGGAGGCGGCGCTCGCCAGAAGAAGGGTCCTGATCATGGTTCCGATGTCCGAGGGCCGGAGGGCGATGACCGAGACTCTAAGCTTGAGCACGGCCTTCTCCCTATGTCCCCGCAGACACACATTCGGCCCAAACTGCGTCGGATGAGCAGAAAAGCCGCCGTAAAGGCGCCTTGCGGCCATGCGCGCTGGGCCTTCGCTCAGGGAAATCCAGAACTTCGGCACGTTTACGTACGAAGATCGCGCGCGGCCCCAAGGCTCGGCTGAAGGCTCCGCTGCCCCGCGACAGCGCCGTTCCTGGCACTGACAAATCGCCGTGAGCATCGGCACGGCTCTCCGGAGACGGCTTGCACGATGCGCCGCAACATGACAGGTTCGATAAGTCCGAAAGGACGATGCGGGAGAGCCCAGGCCGACGAACGGCGGCCATGGCGCCGACGGAGCAACCACCCCCGGAAACTCTCAGGCACAATCACCGCACCGTTGGACAATCTGGAGAGAGGCGCCGGACGGCGTCCACCGAAGGAGAAATCTCATCCCGCCTGAGCGGGTGAGAGAAGCTCTCAGGTAACCGCGACAGATGGGGGCAGGGCAAGGCTCGACCGGGCTTTGCCGATGCTGACTGTCGTGGAGAAGCCTGATGTGTCCAGAGTCCGGCACGCCCGTCGCCCAGAACCGTCCCGGGACCGGCCTGGATGCCGCGCCTGAGCGCACGCCGCTGCACGCGCTCCATCTGCGCCTGGGCGCCCGGATGGTGCCCTTCGCGGGCTACGAGATGCCGCTCCAGTACCCTGCGGGCGTGCTGAAGGAGCATCTCCACACGCGGGCCGCCGCGGGACTGTTCGACGTCTCGCATATGGGTCAGATCGCGGTCCGCGCCCGCTCTGGCGACCTCGCCGAGGCGGCCCGCGCACTCGAAAGCTTGGTCCCGGCCGACATCGTCGGGCTGAAGCCCGGCCGCCAGCGCTACGGGCTCCTCACCGACGAGGGCGGCGGCATCCTCGACGACCTGATGGTCGCCCGGCTCGGCGATCGGTTCGTCTTCGTGGTGAATGCGGCTCGCAAGGCCGCGGACGAGGCGCATCTGCGCGCGCACCTTCCCGATTCGATCGACCTGGCGATGCTGCCGCGCGCGCTGATCGCCCTGCAGGGGCCGCGGGCGGAGGCCGCCCTGGCGGCGCTCGCGCCGGAGGTCGCGGCGATGCGCTTCATGGATGCGTGCGAGGTCGCGATCCTGGGTACGCCTGCCCTCGTCACGCGCTCCGGCTACACGGGCGAGGACGGGTTCGAGATCTCGCTGCCGAGCGAGAGCGCCGAGGCTGTCGCCGCGGCGCTGCTCGACCATGCGGACATTCTGCCGGTCGGACTCGGCGCGCGCGACTCCCTGCGCCTCGAGGCAGGCCTGTGCCTGCACGGCGCCGACATTGATCCGGGCACGGATCCGGTCGAAGCCGGGCTGACCTGGGCCGTCTCCCCGGCTCGCCGCAGCGGAGGCAGCCGCGCGGGCGGATTTCCGGGCTCGGACCGGATCCTGCGGGCGATCGACGAGGGTCCCGCGCGGCTGCGCGTCGGCCTGCGGCCGGAGGGCCGCGCGCCCGTGCGCGCGGGCGCGGCCCTCTATGCCGGCACAGGCGAGGCCGAGCCCGTCGGCATCGTCACGTCGGGCGGCTTCGGGCCGAGCCTGCAGGCTCCGGTCGCCATGGGCTACCTGCCCGTCGCGCTGTCGAAACCCGGCACCCAAGTCTACGCCGACGTGCGGGGCCAGCGCCTGCCCCTGAGCGTGACCCGGCTTCCCTTCGTTCCGGCCGGCTTCAAGCGCGGCTGATCCCACGCATTCCCGAGGAGCACATCATGCTGAGATTCACCGACGAGCACGAGTGGCTGAAACTCGAGGGCGACATCGCGACCGTGGGGATCACAGCGCACGCCGCCGAGCAACTGGGCGATCTCGTCTTCATCGAGTTGCCGAAGGTCGGCGCGAAGCTGACCAAGGGCGAGGCTGCGGCCGTGGTCGAGTCCGTCAAGGCGGCCTCGGACGTCTACGCGCCGCTGACCGGCGAGGTCACGGAGGTCAACGCGGCGGCCGTGGACGACCCGGCGACCGTCGGCAGCGATCCGCAGGGTGAGGGTTGGCTCTACAGGATCCGGCTCGCGGACCCGTCCGCCATGGACGGCCTCATGGACGAGGCGGCCTACGCGGCCTTCGCCAAGTAGGGTGGCAGGCAGCCCGCCCGGCAGCGCTATCCCCGCCCATCCCGATCGTCGAGCCCGGAACATGCCATGAGCGCGGACAAGTACGACCCCTATGATTTCGCCAACCGGCGGCATATCGGCCCGACCCGCGGCGAGATCGCCGAGATGCTCGCCCTGGTCGGATCGCCCGACCTCCACGCGCTCATCGACGAGACCCTGCCGGCCGACATCCGGCAGGCGGAGCGGATCGATTTCGGGCGCTCGCTCACCGAGCGCCGGGTGATCGAGCACATGCGGGCGACGGCCGACAGGAACCGGCTCCTCGTCTCGCTGATCGGGCAGGGCTACCACGGCACCACGATGCCGCCGGCGATCCAGCGCAACATCTTCGAGAATCCTGCCTGGTACACCGCCTACTCGCCCTACCAGCCCGAGATCAGCCAGGGCCGGCTCGAGGCGCTGCTGAACTTCCAGACCCTCGTCTGCGACCTGACCGGACTCGACGTCGCCAACGCCTCGCTCCTCGACGAGGCGACGGCGGCGGCCGAGGCCATGGGCATGGCGCGGCGCTTGGCCAAGACGGAGGCCGACACCTTCTTCGTCGACGCGAACTGCCTGCCCCAGACCATCGCGGTGCTGAGGACCCGGGCGGCGCCACTCGGCTGGCGCATCGTCGTGGGCGATCCCTTCGCGGAACTCGATCCCGGCTCCGTCTTCGGCGCGCTCTTCCAGTATCCGGGCGTCTGCGGCGAGATCCACGATTTCTCCGAGCCGATCGCAGCGCTCCACGCGGCCGGCGCCGTCGCGGCGGTGGCCGCCGACCCGCTGGCGCTGACCCTGCTGAAGCCGCCCGGCGAGATGGGCGCCGACATCGCGGTCGGCTCCATGCAGCGCTACGGCGTGCCGGTGGGCTACGGCGGCCCGCACGCGGCCTACATGGCGACCCGCGACGCGCACAAGCGCTCGCTGCCGGGCCGCATCGTCGGCGTATCCGTCGACGCCAAGGGCAACCGCGCCTACCGCCTCGCGCTCCAGACCCGCGAGCAGCATATCCGGCGCGAGAAGGCGACCTCGAACATCTGCACGAGCCAGGTGCTGCTCGCCGTCATCGCCTCGATGTACGCGGTCTATCACGGGCCGCGCGGCCTCAAGGCCATCGCCGAGCGGGTGCATCGCGACGCGGTGCGGCTCGCCGAGGGGCTGATCGGCCTCGGCTTCACGGTGCAGCCCCGTCACTTCTTCGACACCGTCACGGTCGAGGTCGGCCCCTTTCAGGGCGTGATCCTGGAGAACGCCGTCGAGAACGGGGTCAACCTGCGCAGGGTGGGCACCGACCGCATCGGCATCACCGTGGACGAGCGCACCCGACCCGACATCATCCAGGCGGTCTGGCGCGCCTTCGGCGGCGCGCACCTCGCCTACGACGAGGCGTGGCCCGAGACCCGCCTGCCGCGCGAGCTGTCGCGCACCTCCGAGTACCTGACGCACCCGATCTTCCACATGAACCGGGCCGAGAGCGAGATGACGCGCTACATGCGCCGCCTCGCCGACCGGGACCTCGCCCTCGACCGGGCCATGATCCCGCTCGGCTCCTGCACCATGAAGCTCAACGCCACCGCCGAGATGCTGCCGATCTCGTGGCCGGAATTCTCGGAGATCCACCCGTTCGTGCCGGCGGACCAGGCCCGGGGCTACCGGCAGCTCATCGACGACCTGTCCGAGAAGCTCTGCGCCATCACGGGCTACGACGCGATCTCGATGCAGCCGAACTCGGGCGCGCAGGGGGAATATGCGGGGCTGCTCGCGATCCGCGGCTACCATCTCGCGCGCGGCGAGGCGCACCGCACCGTCTGCCTGATCCCGTCCTCGGCCCACGGCACCAACCCGGCCTCGGCCCAGATGTGCGGCATGACCGTCGTGGTGGTGGGCGCCGATCGCGACGGCAACATCGACCTCGACGAGTTCCGGTCGAAGGCCGAGCAGCACGGGGCGAACCTCGCGGCCTGCATGATCACCTATCCATCCACACACGGCGTGTTCGAGGAGCGGGTGCGGGAGATCTGCGACATCGTCCACGCCCATGGTGGGCAGGTCTACCTCGACGGTGCGAACCTCAACGCGCTGGTCGGCCTCGCGCGGCCGGGCGATATCGGTGCTGATGTCAGTCACCTCAACCTGCACAAGACGTTCTGCATCCCGCACGGGGGCGGGGGCCCCGGCATGGGGCCGATCGGCGTCAAGGCTCACCTGATCCCGCACCTGCCGTCCGACCCGCGCACCGGCGAGGAGGGCGCCGTCTCGGCCGCCCCGTTCGGCTCGGCCTCGATCCTGCCGATCTCGTGGAGCTACTGCCTGCTGATGGGCGGCCGCGGCCTGACCCAGGCGACCCGCATCGCCATCCTCAGCGCCAACTACATCGCCGAGCGCCTCGGCAAGGCCTACCCGATCCTCTACACGGGCAAGAACGGGCGGGTGGCGCACGAGTGCATCGTCGATGTGCGGCCCTTCCAGAAGAGCGCCGGCATCAGCGTCGACGACATCGCCAAGCGCCTGATCGATTGCGGCTTCCATCCGCCGACCATGAGCTGGCCGGTGGCCGGCACCCTGATGATCGAGCCGACCGAATCCGAGACGAAGGCCGAGATCGACCGCTTCTGCGACGCGATGCTGGCGATCCGCGAGGAGATCCGGGCGATCGAGGAGGGCCGGATCGACCGCCAGAACAACCCGCTCAAGAACGCGCCTCACACGGTGCAGGACCTGATCGGCGCCTGGGAGCGGCCCTATTCTCGCGAGGCCGCCTGCTTCCCGGCCGGTACGCTCGGGATCGACAAGTACTGGCCGCCCGTCAACCGCGTCGACAACGCCTACGGGGACCGCAACCTGATGTGCTCCTGCCCGCCGCCGGAGGCCTACGGGGAGGCGGCCGAATGACCGATTCCCCGAGGGCGGCGATCGGGCCGCGGCCCGGCGGAAGCGCGGCACTTGATCAAATTTCGGCTTGCCTCTAAGCGGTCCGCGCCTTTCGCCCGGCTCCGAGACTTGAGGGCGACCGTTCAGGCCCGCGCCAGCGCGGGCCTTGCCGCAGGAAAGAGACGATGGCCAAAGAGAAGTTTTCGCGCACGAAGCCGCACTGCAACATTGGGACGATCGGCCACGTCGACCATGGCAAGACGTCTCTGACGGCGGCGATCACGAAGGTTCTGGCGGAGTCGGGGGGTGCGACCTTCACGGCCTATGACCAGATCGACAAGGCGCCGGAGGAGAAGGCGCGCGGCATCACGATCTCGACGGCGCATGTCGAGTACGAGACCAGCAACCGGCACTACGCGCACGTGGACTGCCCCGGCCACGCCGATTACGTGAAGAACATGATCACGGGTGCGGCCCAGATGGACGGGGCCATCCTGGTGGTGTCGGCGGCCGACGGGCCGATGCCGCAGACGCGCGAGCACATCCTGCTGGCCCGCCAGGTCGGCGTGCCGGCGCTGGTGGTGTTCCTCAACAAGGTCGACATGGTCGACGACGAGGAGCTTCTGGAGCTGGTCGAGCTCGAGGTGCGCGAGCTCTTGTCGAAGTACGACTTCCCGGGCGACGACATCCCGATCACCAAGGGCTCGGCCCTGATGGCGCTCGAGGACAAGGAGCCCAAGATCGGCAAGGAGGCGGTGCTGGCGCTGATGGCGACGGTCGACAGCTACATCCCGCAGCCGGAGCGTCCGATCGACATGCCGTTCCTGATGCCGATCGAGGACGTGTTCTCGATCTCGGGGCGCGGCACGGTGGTGACGGGGCGGGTTGAGCGCGGCATCATCAAGGTGGGCGAGGAAGTCGAGATCGTGGGCATCCGCCCGACCACCAAGACGACGGTGACGGGTGTGGAGATGTTCCGCAAGCTGCTCGATCAGGGCCAGGCCGGCGACAATGTCGGCGTGCTCCTGCGCGGCACCAAGCGCGAGGACGTGGAGCGCGGCCAGGTCGTGTGCAAGCCCGGCTCGGTCAAGCCGCACACCAAGTTCAAGGCCGAGGCCTACATCCTGACCAAGGAGGAGGGCGGCCGCCACACGCCGTTCTTCACCAACTACCGGCCGCAATTCTACTTCCGCACCACCGACGTGACCGGCGTCTGCACGCTGCCGGAGGGCACCGAGATGGTGATGCCGGGCGACAACGTCACCATGGACGTGGCGCTGATCGTGCCGGTCGCCATGGAGGAGAAGCTGCGCTTCGCCATCCGCGAGGGCGGACGCACCGTCGGCGCCGGCGTCGTCGCAGCCATCAACGAGTAAATCTTAAAGGCGGCCGATCACCTCATCCTACAAGCAACAGTTGATCTGCCCGCAAGAAACATCGGCCCATGACCTGACAAGGTCGTGAGTCAACAAGTTTAGCCCGGCCATCACCTTGACGGTGGCCGGGCGAAATCGTCTTCCGGATCGACTTCGCCCATGACGAGGCCATCCGATGCAGCCGACGCGCCGAACCCTGCTGGGATACGGGGTCCTGCTCGCCTGCCCCTCCCCATCCCGCGCCGACGACCTGAAGGATGGGCGCTTCCGCGATGAGGTCGTCACGATCCTGCGTGGCCTGTATCCCAGGGCGAAGATCTCGGTCGATCATGACCTGGAGCAGGTGCACGTCGAGACCTACACAATTTATCTCAGCAATCTTCACGCCGATCTACGCGGCGCGACTGGAGCCGAGCGGCGGCGCCGCATCCTGGCGTTCCTGACGGGGACGATGCCCAGGGGCCCCTATCCGAAGGAGGCGCCACCGCCCTCCCGCATGGAGCCATTCGAGAAATCGCGGGTCCGGCTTCGCATCCAGCTCGTCCCGCCCGATTACACAATCCAGTCTCCTGACATCGTCAGCCGGCCTTTCTCGAAGCGGCTGCGGGTCGCCTATGCCCTCGACGAGCCAAACCGCTACCAGCTGGTGACAATGCCGATGCTCACGGCCTGGGGCATCGATGCGGCCGCCCTCGAAGGGCCAGCCGTCGAGAACCTGGAATCGGCTTCCAAGGATATCCCGCTCCAGGTCGCCACCACGGAGACGGGCCAGCGGCACTTCGCGACCGTCGAGACGGGTGATGGCTACGACGCCGCCCGGCTGCTGCTGCCGCGCTTTATGGAGGGGATCTGCGATGCGCTAGGCTCGCCCGCCATTGTGGCAGCCGTGCCCGTTCGGGACCTTCTCATGGCGTGGGCCGCCGATACGAAGATGCGCGCCGTCCTCGCCAAGGCTGCCAGCGACCAGCTTCGCCGCGGTCCGTACGCGCGCAGTGACGAACTCTTCCGCTTCGACAAGGCTGGCTTGCGGCCCCTCGACGCGCGGGAACTGGTGGACCACGGCCGCTGACGACGCGTCGATCCACGGCCCCCTCCCCACGCAGCCACAACGCTTGCGCCCCCTTGCGCCTCGCGGCGCGATGAGGCATGGAGCGTGGCGCCTAGGAGTGTAGCTCAACTGGTCAGAGCGCCGGTCTCCAAAACCGGAGGTTGCGGGTTCGAGTCCCTCCACTCCTGCCAGTCTTCACTCCTGCCAGTCTTCGCCCCGCGCGTTTCGAGCCCTGTCGACAAGCGATCGGACTTGCGCTAGAGCGGGCGCACTCCGAGATCGATGATGGCCGTCGGTGCGGGCTTCGCGAGAGCCCCGGCGCCGCGGCTTCCCCATTCTCGGACAATGGTTCCCCGGTTCTGACGTCATGGCATCGAACGAAGCGACGAAGAAAATGGATCTGACGCGCGGCACCCCGCGCGGTCCGTCGACGCCGACGCCGCCGCGCCAGACCCCACCGGCCCGGCCCGCGCCGAAGCGCACCGGTCCGATCGAGTTCCTGAACCAGGTGCGCGACGAGGGCCGCAAGGTCACGTGGCCCACCCGCAAGGAGACCACCGTGACCACCATCATGGTGTTCATCATGGTGGTGCTGGCGAGCCTGTTCTTCACCGTGGTGGACCAGGCCCTGCGCTACCTCGTCGGCCTGGTCCTCGGGGTCTGAGAATTTCTCCGGCCCGCCCGAGCGGCGCGCCGGACGTCTGGAGTTGATCGCAACCGTGTCGAAGCGCTGGTACATCGTCCACGCCTACTCGAACTTCGAGAACAAGGTCGCTCAGTCCATCAAGGATCAGGCGGCCCAGCGCGGACTTTTGGACCTCTTCGACGAGGTCATGGTACCGACCGAGAAGGTCACCGAGGTGCGCCGCGGCCGCAAGGTCGATGCCGAGCGCAAGTTCTTCCCCGGCTACGTTCTGGTGAAGTGCGACCTGACGGACGAAGTCTACCACCTCATCAAGAACACTCCCAAGGTCACCGGCTTCCTCGGGGCCGACAAGTCGAAGCCGGTGCCGATCCCGGATGCCGAGGCCGAGCGCATCAAGGGCCAGGTGGCCGAGGGTGTCGACCGCCCGAAGCCCTCGATCTCGTTCGAGATCGGCGAGACGGTCCGCGTCGCGGACGGTCCCTTCGCGAGCTTCAACGGCACCGTCGAGGAGATCGACGAGAGCCGCTCCCGCCTCAAGGTCGCGGTCTCGATCTTCGGCCGTGCCACTCCGGTGGAACTCGAATACGCTCAGGTCGAGAAGGCCTGATCGTAGAAGCGGATGGGGAGCAGCGAATAGCGAGTAGGGCTGCCGAGCCCGGCACGACCGCCGGTGTTTCTCACGGCGCCTCCGATTTGCCATTCGCTACTCCCCATTCGCGGAAACCCGCGGGAGGTCCGCCCGGTTCGCCGCCGGGGTCCACGGGCCGCACCGCGACCTGCAACCGTCCGTCCCGCCGGAGCCCTAGGCAGCCCGGCGGCGGGCAATATCTGGGAGCAGTCCCATGGCGAAGAAGATCACGGGCTACGTGAAGCTTCAGGTCCCGGCCGGCGCCGCCAATCCGTCGCCGCCGATCGGCCCCGCGCTCGGTCAGCGCGGCCTCAACATCATGGAATTCTGCAAGGCCTTCAACGCGAAGACCGCGCAGATGGAGAAGGGCACCCCGATCCCGGTGATCATCACCGCCTATCAGGATCGCTCGTTCACCTTCGAGATGAAGCAGCCTCCGGTCACCTTCTTCCTCAAGAAGGCGGCGGGCCTGAAGCTCGGCAAGAAGCCGGCCTCCGGCTCCAAGACCCCGGGCAAAGGCCCGAAGGTCGGCAAGGTCACCGAGGCGCAGCTCCGCGAGATCGCCGAGAGGAAGATGCCCGACCTCAACTGCGATTCGGTCGATGCGGCCGTCGCGATGATCCGTGGCTCCGCGCGGGCCATGGGCCTCGACGTCGTCGCGTAAGGGGAGGGCACCATGGCACGTGAAGGTAAGCGCATCCGCGCGGCCCGCGAGGGCATCGAGCCGCTGAAGCTCTACGCGATCGACGAGGCGGTCGAACTCGTGAAGGCGAAGGCGAACGCCAAGTTCGACGAGACCGTCGAGGTCTCGATGAACCTCGGGGTCGACCCGCGCCACGCCGACCAGATGGTCCGCGGCGTCTGCAATCTTCCGAACGGCTCGGGACGAACCGTCCGCGTGGCGGTCTTCGCCCGCGGCGCCAAGGCGGATGATGCCCGCGCGGCCGGCGCCGACATCGTCGGCGCGGAGGATCTCCTGGAGATCGTCCAGGGCGGCAAGATCGAGTTCGATCGCTGCATCGCCACCCCCGACATGATGCCGCTCGTCGGCCGCCTCGGTAAGGTGCTGGGCCCGCGCGGCCTGATGCCGAACCCGAAGGTCGGAACCGTCACCATGGACGTGAAGGGCGCCGTCGCGGGCGCCAAGGGCGGCTCGGTCGAGTTCCGGGTCGAGAAGGCCGGCATCGTGCATGCCGGCGTCGGCAAGGTGTCGTTCGACGTGGCCAAGCTCGTCGAGAACATCAAGGCCTTCGCGGACGCGGTCGCCAAGGCCAAGCCCGCGGGCGCCAAGGGCACCTACATCCAGCGCATCGCCGTTACCTCGACGATGGGGCCGGGCGTGAAGGTCGAGCCGTCGAGCGTGCTCACGGCCTGAGCCGGCATCGCCTCATCGGCATCGTGGAGCGCCCGGCCGGCAACGGCCGGGCGCTTCGCGTTTCCGCGTCGGCAGCGGCACCGCGTCCGTGAAGAAACGCCTTGCACATCGGCGCGAGGAGGGGCGCCATTCGCCTTCGCTGTGCTAGATACGCTGGCATGCGATGCTCCCTTCCGGTCTCGTCCCGCCGACGCATCCTCTGCGTCTTTCCCGCCTACACGCCCTCCTTCGGCACCTTCTCGCACGCCTATCCGCTGATGGGAGGCGTCAAGGCGTTCATGCCGCCTCAGGGGCTCCTGCTGATCGCGGCCTACATGCCGGAGGCCTGGGAGTGCCGCTTCATAGACGAGAACATCCGCCGGGCGACCTCCGAGGAGTTCGCCTGGGCCGACGCGGTGTTCGTGTCGGGCATGCACATCCAGGCGCCGCAGATCCACGGCATCAACGCCCGCGCGCACGCGGCCGGCAAGGTGACGGTGCTCGGCGGCCCCTCGGTTTCCGGCTCGCCCGAGCAGTATCCCGGCTTCGACTACCTGCATCTCGGCGAGATCGGCGACGCCACGGACCGGCTCGTCGCGATCCTCGACGCGGAGGTGGCGCGGCCCCCGGCCCAGGTCCGGCTCGAGACGGCGGAGCGTCTGGCGCTCTCGGACTTTCCCGCGCCCGCCTACGAGGCCGCCCCGCTCAAGCGCTACCTGATCGGCTCGCTGCAATTCTCCTCCGGCTGCCCCTACCGCTGCGAGTTCTGCGACATCCCGCAACTCTACGGCCGTCAGCCCCGGCTGAAGAGCCCGGAGCAGATGTGCGCCGAGCTCGACGCGATCGTCAGCCAGCCCGGCCATCCGGCGGTCGTCTACTTCGTCGACGACAACTTCATCGGCAACCGCAAGGCGACGCGGGACATGCTGCCCCATCTCGTGGCCTGGCAGAAGCGGAACGACTACCCGCTCCAGTTCGCCTGCGAGGCGACGCTGAACATGGCCAAGCAGCCGGAGATCCTCGCGCTGATGCGCGAGGCCAACTTCATCACCGTGTTCGTCGGTATCGAGACGCCGGAAGAGGACGCGCTCGCGGGGATCGACAAGAAGCACAACGCCGCAGTGCCGATGTACGAGGCGATCGAGACGCTCAACAGCTACGGCCTCGAGGTCACCTCCGGCATCATCCTCGGGCTCGACACCGACACCGACCAATCCGAGGACAACCTGATCGCCTTCATCGATCGCTCGGCGATCCCCGTCCTGACCATCAACCTGCTGCAGGCTCTGCCCAAGACCCCGCTCTGGGACCGGCTCACCCGCGAGGGCCGGCTCGTGCACGACGCGGCGCTGGAATCGAACGTGCTGTTCAAGCGTCCGCACGACGACGTGGTGGCGAGCTGGCGCCGGGCGATCGCCCATGCCTACGGTCCTGAGCGGATCTTCGAGCGCTTCCGGCATCAGGTGGACACCACCTACCCGCACCGGATCATCACGCCGGTGAAGGGCAAGCTGACGCGCACCAACCTGCGCCGCGGCCTCATCCTCGGATTCAACATCATCCTGCGGGTCGGCATCCTGTCGGATTACCGCGGGCCGTTCTGGCGTGCGGCCGGCCACGCGCTGCGGCGCGGGCAGATCGAGGCGGTGTTCAACATGGGCTTCGTCGCCCATCACCTGATCCGCTTCACCCGCGAAGCCCTGCGGGGCGAGCACAACGCCTCCTTCTACGCCGCCAAGGCTGAGCAGCGCGAGCACGAGCGCAACCGACCCTGGTGGCAGGCGGCGGCGCGGCGCTTCCTGCCGACCTGAGGCGGGGAGCGGCCGGCATGCAGGATCCGCGGGCAGCATCCGCAGGCAGCGCTTGCCTGCGACGGAAATGTCGCGCGCCGGGTCTTGGCAGGCGGCTTGCTAGGCTCTATACACCGCGCTCCACGAATTCACTTTGAGGTTAGGGGCCGGCCGATCGGCCGCGTTCCGATTGAGATGTCGCCTGGGCAACCGGGCGGCGGTGGCCGGAAGGACCTGTGAGGCGGAAGCCTCACAGGGCCGTGTCCGGCCATGTCCTGTCCGAGACTGCAGGCGCCGGGCGACCGGCTTAATCCCCCAGCCTGCACAGACGGGGAAGACCGAATTCACAATCCTTGCCGGCCCGCATCCGCGGGGCGGGAAGGCATCGGTTTGAACCTTCTCACCCATGTCGTCCGGTCGGGCGCCAGGGGACAGGGCCGTGAAGCGTCGCTCAGGACGTTCCGGCTTCGAGGCCGAGATCCGTCCCGGGCGGCATGTGCAACCGGCGGACCCGAGACCGGGTTCCGCCAACCGGAGAGAGCCCAGTGGACAGGACAGCTAAAGCTGATCTCGTCTCGACGCTCAACGGCGTGTTCGCGAACACGGCCGTCGTCGTCGTGGCCCACTACAAGGGCCTCACGGTCGCCGACATGCAGAAGCTGCGCTCGCAGATGAAGCAGGCCGGCGCAACCGTGAAGGTCGCCAAGAACCGCCTCGCCAACATCGCTCTCGATGGCACGGACGTCGCCTCCATCAAGCCCCTCCTGAAGGGCCCGACCCTGCTCGCCTACTCGAGCGATCCGGTCGCGGCCGCGAAGGTGGCGGTGGATTTCGCCAAGGCCAACGAAAAGCTCGTGATCCTCGGCGGCGCCATGGGAACGACCGCCCTGAACCCGGACGGCGTGAAGGCTCTGGCCTCGCTGCCGTCCCTCGACGAACTGCGCGCCAAGATCGTGGGCCTCGTGCAGGCTCCCGCGACCAAGATCGCCCAGGTCGTCAACGCGCCGGCGGCCAAGCTCGCCCGCGTGTTCGGGGCCTATGCCAAGAAGGACGAAGCGGCCTGAGGGCCGGTTCACCCCCTTTCAAAACCATCCGTTCAAACCGATATCCAGAGGAACACAACCATGGCTGATCTTGCCAAGCTCGTCGACGACCTCTCGTCGCTGACCGTCCTCGAGGCTGCCGACCTCGCCAAGATGCTCGAAGAGAAGTGGGGCGTCTCGGCCGCCGCCGCGGTCGCCGTGGCTGCCGGCCCGGCCGCCGGCGGTGGCGCTGCCGCCGCTGTCGAGGAGCAGACCGAGTTCACGGTCGTGCTCGCCTCCGCTGGCGACAAGAAGATCGAGGTCATCAAGGAGGTCCGCGCGATCACCGGCCTCGGCCTCAAGGAGGCCAAGGACCTCGTCGAGGGCGCTCCGAAGCCGGTCAAGGAATCGGTCGCCAAGGACGAGGCCGAGAAGCTCAAGGCCCAGCTTGAGAAGGCCGGCGCCAAGGTCGAGCTCAAGTAAGACACCGATGGGCCCTCGCCGGCCCGTCATAGCGCGGAGGGCCGGAGATCCGGCCTTCCGCGACCGGAGCCCGCGGGTGTTCTCACCCGCGGGCTAAGGCCGCTTCGGGCGGCCGCTGGACCCGGATCCGGGTCCGCGAGACGAGTTCAGTTTCGGGTGGGGCGGTCCGGCGGGACGCGTTCCACGGCCCGGTGCGGGAAGGCCGCTTTCCCCGGGCAACCAGGACGCGGGATGGTGGAGCGAGGTCACATGGCCAACACGCTGGTCGGTCGCAAGCGCATTCGCAAGTTCTTCGGCAAGATCCGGGAAGTCGCCGAGATGCCGAATCTCATCGAGGTTCAGAAGGCGTCCTACGACCAGTTCCTGATGGTTGACGAGCCGGAGGGCGGCCGGGCCGACGAGGGCCTGCAGAGCGTCTTCAAGTCCGTTTTCCCGATCTCGGACTTCTCCTCGACCGCGCTGCTCGAATTCGTCCGCTACACCTTCGAGCCGCCGAAATACGACGTCGATGAGTGCCGCCAGCGCGGCATCACCTTCGCGGCCCCCCTCAAGGTGACGCTGCGCCTCATCGTGTTCGATGTGGATCCCGACACCGGCGCGAAGTCCGTCAAGGACATCAAGGAGCAGGACGTCTACATGGGCGACATGCCGCTCATGACGGAGAACGGCACCTTCATCGTCAACGGCACCGAGCGCGTCATCGTCTCCCAGATGCACCGCTCCCCGGGCGTGTTCTTCGACCACGACAAGGGCAAGACCCACTCCTCCGGCAAGCTCCTGTTCGCCGCCCGCATCATCCCCTACCGGGGCTCCTGGCTCGACGTCGAGTTCGACGCCAAGGACATCGTGCACGTGCGCATCGACCGGAAGCGCAAGCTGCCGGTCACGTCGCTGCTGTTCGCGCTGGGCCTCGACGGCGAGGAGATCCTGTCGACCTTCTACAACCGCGTGGTGTACGACCGCGACGGCGCGGATTGGCGCGTGCCCTACGATGCCGAGCGCCTGAAGGGCTTCAAGGCGTCCGTCGACCTCGTCGACGCCGATTCCGGCGAGGTGGTGCTGGAGGCCGGCAAGAAGCTCAACGCGCGCAACGCCCGGCAGATCGCCGAGAAGGGGACGAAGTTCCTCAAGGCGACGGACGAGGATCTGATCGGCCAGTACATCGCCGAGGACCTCGTCAACGCGCAGACGGGCGAGATCTGGGCCGAGGCCGGCGACGAGATCTCCGACAAGCTCCTGAAGAGCCTGGAGGAGGTCGGCGTCACGGAACTGCCGGTCCTGGACATCGATCACGTCAATGTCGGCCCCTACATTCGCAACACGTTGGCGGTGGACAAGAACTCCGGCCGCGAGGGCGCGCTGTTCGATATCTACCGGGTGATGCGCCCCGGCGAGCCGCCGACGCTCGACACCGCCGAGGCGATGTTCCACTCGCTGTTCTTTGACGCCGAGCGCTATGACCTCTCCGCGGTCGGCCGCGTGAAGATGAACATGCGCCTCGACCTCGACGCCGCCGACACCGTGCGCACGCTGCGCAAGGAGGACATGCTCGCGGTCGTCAAGGCGCTCGTGGACCTGCGCGACGGCAAGGGCGAGATCGACGACATCGACCATCTCGGCAATCGCCGGGTGCGCTCGGTCGGCGAGCTCATGGAGAACCAGTACCGCCTCGGCCTGCTGCGCATGGAGCGCGCCATCAAGGAGCGGATGTCGTCCGTCGACATCGACACCGTGATGCCGCAGGACCTGATCAACGCGAAGCCCGCAGCTGCCGCCGTGCGCGAGTTCTTCGGCTCGAGCCAGCTCTCGCAGTTCATGGACCAGACGAACCCGCTCTCCGAGGTCACCCACAAGCGCCGCCTGTCGGCGCTCGGCCCGGGCGGTCTGACCCGCGAGCGCGCGGGCTTCGAGGTGCGCGACGTGCACCCGACGCACTATGGCCGCATCTGCCCGATCGAGACGCCGGAAGGCCCGAATATCGGCCTCATCAACTCGCTCGCGACCTTCGCGCGCGTGAACAAGTACGGCTTCATCGAGACCCCGTTCCGTCGCGTGAAGGACGGCGTGGTCACGGACGAAGTCGCCTACCTGTCGGCCATGGAGGAGGCGAAGTACTACGTCGCCCAGGCGAACGCTGTCATGGACGAGAACCGGAAGCTGACGGAGGACCTCGTGGTCTGCCGTCGCGCCGGAGAGGTGATCGTGGTCGGGCCCGAGCGCGTCGACCTCATGGACGTCAGCCCGAAGCAGCTCGTCTCGGTCGCGGCGGCGCTGATCCCGTTCCTCGAGAACGACGACGCCAACCGCGCCCTGATGGGCTCGAACATGCAGCGCCAGGCGGTCCCGCTCGTTCGCGCCGACGCGCCGTTCGTCGGGACCGGCATGGAGGCGGTCGTCGCGCGCGATTCGGGCGCGGCCATCGCGGCCCGCCGCACCGGCATCGTCGATCAGGTGGACGCCACCCGCATCGTCATCCGGGCGACCGAGGAAGCCGACGCGACCAAGCCCGGCGTCGACATCTACCGGCTGCAGAAGTTCCAGCGCTCCAACCAGTCGACCTGCATCACGCAGAAGCCGCTGGTGCGGGTCGGCGAGCCCGTGAAGAAGGGCGAGATCATCGCCGACGGGCCCTCGACCGAGTTCGGCGAACTGGCGCTCGGCCGGAACGTGCTCGTCGCGTTCATGCCGTGGAACGGCTACAACTTCGAGGACTCGATCCTGCTCTCCGAGCGGATCGTGAAGGATGACGTGTTCACCTCGATTCACATCGAGGAATTCGAGGTGATGGCCCGCGACACCAAGCTCGGGCCGGAGGAAATCACCCGCGACATCCCGAACGTCTCGGAGGAGGCGCTCAAGAACCTCGACGAGGCCGGCATCGTCTATATCGGCGCCGAGGTCCACGCGGGCGACATCCTGGTCGGCAAGATCACGCCGAAGGGCGAGAGCCCGATGACGCCGGAGGAGAAGCTGCTCCGCGCCATCTTCGGCGAGAAGGCGTCCGACGTGCGCGACACCAGCTTGCGGGTGCCCCCCGGGGTCACCGGGACCATCGTGGAAGTTCGCGTGTTCAACCGGCACGGCGTCGACAAGGACGAGCGCGCCCAGGCCATCGAACGCGAGGAGATCGAGCGCCTCGCCAAGGACCGGGACGACGAGCAGGCTATCCTCGACCGCAACACCTATGCACGCCTGGCGGACGTCCTGATCGGTCAGTCGCCGATCGCGGGCCCGAAGGGCTTCAAGAAGGACACCACGCTGACCCGCGAGGGGCTCGCCGACTATCCGCGCTCGCAATGGTGGCAGTTCGCCGTCGTCGACGACCGTCTCATGACCGAGATGGAGGCGATGCAGAAGCAGTACGACGAGTCGAAGAAGCGCCTCGAGCAGCGCTTCCTCGACAAGGTCGAGAAGCTGCAGCGCGGCGACGAGCTTCCGCCCGGCGTCATGAAGATGGTCAAGGTCTTCGTGGCGGTGAAGCGCAAGATCCAGCCCGGCGACAAGATGGCGGGCCGCCACGGCAACAAGGGCGTCGTGTCGCGCATCGTGCCGATCGAGGACATGCCCTTCCTCGAGGACGGGACGCATGCCGACATCGTTCTGAACCCGCTCGGCGTGCCGAGCCGCATGAATGTCGGCCAGATCCTGGAGACGCATCTCGGCTGGGCCGCCGCGGGCCTCGGCCGCAAGGTGTCGCGGGCGGTCGACGCCTACCTCAAGAGCCAGGACATCGCGCCGCTGCGCGAGGAGATGAGGAGCATCTACTCGCCGGCCGAGCTCGACGGCCTGTCCGACGAGGATCTGGCGGAGGTCGGCAACAACCTCCGGCGCGGCGTGCCGATGGCAACCCCGGTCTTCAACGGCGCCAAGGAGGCCGACATCGAGGCGATGCTGGAGATGGCCGGCCTCGACCGCTCGGGCCAGTCGACCCTCTATGACGGGCGCACCGGTGAGCCTTTCGACCGCAAGGTGACGATGGGCTACATCTACATGCTGAAGCTGCACCACCTCGTGGACGACAAGATCCACGCCCGCTCGATCGGCCCCTACTCGCTGGTCACCCAGCAGCCGCTCGGCGGCAAGGCGCAGTTCGGCGGCCAGCGCTTCGGCGAGATGGAGGTCTGGGCGCTGGAGGCCTACGGCGCGGCCTACACGCTGCAGGAGATGCTGACCGTCAAGTCGGACGACGTGGCCGGCCGCACCAAGGTCTACGAGGCGATCGTGCGCGGCGACGACACCTTCGAGGCGGGCATCCCCGAATCGTTCAACGTTCTCGTCAAGGAGATGCGCTCGCTCGGCCTCAACGTCGAGCTCACCTCCTCGAAGAAGGCGGCCAACGACCAGATCGAGCCGCCGGCGGACGCGGCCGAGTAAGGCCGGACGACACCTCCCGTGCCGGCGCGATCCGCCGGCACGGTTCGAGCGGGGAGGGGCGGGGCCTCCCGACGGTTTCCACGGCCAGCGGCGCTCCGGCAGGGCGCTGCGCCGATCGATCATAGCGCGGTGCCCAGGCGCGGGGCGGCCCGCTCATCAAGGAGCAGATCATGAACCAAGAGGTCATGAATCTTTTCAACCAGCAGGCCCAGCCGCAGAGCTTCGACCAGATCAAGATCTCGATCTCGAGCCCTGAGAAAATCCTGTCCTGGTCCTACGGCGAGATCAAGAAGCCCGAGACGATCAACTATCGGACGTTCAAGCCGGAACGCGACGGCCTGTTCTGCGCGCGCATCTTCGGGCCGATCAAGGACTACGAGTGCTTGTGCGGCAAGTACAAGCGCATGAAGTACAAGGGCGTCATCTGCGAGAAGTGCGGCGTCGAGGTCACCCTCGCGCGCGTTCGGCGCGACCGCATGGGCCATATCGAGCTGGCCGCGCCCGTCGCTCACATCTGGTTCCTGAAGTCGCTGCCGAGCCGCATCGGCCTCTTGCTCGACATGGCGCTCAAGGACCTCGAGCGGATCCTGTACTTCGAGTCGTACTGCGTCATCGAGCCGGGGCTCACCCCCCTCAAGGAGCGCCAGCTCCTCTCCGAGGAGGAATACCTGCGCGCGCAGGAGGAGTACGGCGAGGACTCGTTCACCGCCATGATCGGCGCGGAGGCGATCCGGCGCATCCTGCAGGAGCTCGATCTCGAGAAGATCGCGGCGGACCTGCGCGAGGAGATCGCGACCACCACCTCTGAGCTGAAGCCCAAGAAGCTTCTGAAGCGCCTCAAGATCATCGAGGCCTTCCAGATGTCGGGCAACAAGCCCGAGTGGATGATCCTCACGGTCGTGCCGGTGATCCCGCCGGACCTGCGCCCGCTCGTCCCCCTCGACGGCGGCCGCTTCGCCACGTCAGACCTCAACGACCTCTACCGTCGCGTCATCAACCGCAACAACCGCCTCAAGCGGCTGATCGAGCTGCGCGCGCCCGACATCATCATCCGCAACGAGAAGCGCATGCTTCAGGAGGCGGTGGACGCGCTGTTCGACAACGGCCGGCGCGGCCGCGTCATCACGGGCGCCAACAAGCGCCCGCTGAAGTCGCTCGCCGACATGCTGAAGGGCAAGCAGGGCCGCTTCCGGCAGAACCTGCTCGGCAAGCGCGTCGACTATTCGGGCCGCTCGGTCATCGTGGTCGGCCCCGAGCTGAAGCTGCACCAGTGCGGCCTGCCGAAGAAGATGGCGCTGGAGCTGTTCAAGCCCTTCATCTACGCGCGGCTCGACGCCAAGGGTTTTTCCGCGACGGTCAAGCAAGCCAAGAAGCTGGTAGAAAAGGAAAAACCCGAGGTCTGGGACATCCTGGACGAGGTCATCCGCGAGCATCCCGTCATGCTCAACCGGGCGCCGACGCTCCACCGGCTGGGCATCCAGGCCTTCGAGCCGAAGCTGATCGAGGGCAAGGCGATCCAGCTGCACCCGCTCGTCTGCGCGGCGTTCAACGCCGACTTCGACGGCGACCAGATGGCCGTGCACGTGCCGCTGTCGCTCGAGGCGCAGCTCGAGGCGCGCGTCCTCATGATGTCGACGAACAACATCCTGCACCCGGCCAATGGTCAGCCGATCATCGTGCCGAGCCAGGACATCGTTCTCGGCCTCTACTATCTGTCGATCGTTGCCGAGGGCGCGCCGGGCGAGTTCAAGTCGGGCAACCGCGAGAACCCGATGCAGGGCGTCTACGGCAATATCGGCGAGCTGGAGCACGCGCTGGCGGCCAAGGCCGTCTCGCTGCACTCCCGGATCAAGTGGCGCTGGAAGGGCATCGGTCCCGACGGCGAGCCCATGACCAAGACCTACGACACCACGCCCGGCCGCGTGATCCTCTCCGGCGTGCTGCCGCAGCACCCGAAGGTCCCCTTCGACATCGTCAACAAGCTGATGACGAAGAAGGAGATCTCCGCGATGATCGACACCGTCTACCGCCACTGCGGTCAGAAGGAGTCGGTGATCTTCTGCGACCGCATCATGGCGCTCGGCTTCAGCCACGCGTTCAAGGCCGGCATCTCGTTCGGCAAGGACGACATGGTGGTGCCGGACAACAAGTGGTCGATCGTCGACGACACCCGCGCGCTCGTGAAGGATTACGAGCAGCAGTACAATGACGGCCTGATCACCCAGGGCGAGAAGTACAACAAGGTCGTCGATGCCTGGGCAAAGTGCTCGGACAAGCTCGCGGCCGAGATGATGGGCCGGATCTCCTCCGTCCAGAAGGACGAGAAGGGCGCCGACCGCCAGGTCAACTCGATCTACATGATGAGCCACTCGGGCGCCCGCGGCTCGCCGGCGCAGATGAAGCAGCTCGCGGCCATGCGCGGCCTGATGGCCAAGCCGAGCGGTGAGATCATCGAGACCCCGATCATCTCGAACTTCAAGGAAGGCCTCGACGTTCTCGAGTACTTCAACTCCACCCACGGCGCCCGCAAGGGCCTCGCGGACACGGCGCTGAAGACCGCGAACTCCGGCTACCTGACCCGCCGCCTCGTCGACGTCGCCCAGGACGCCGTCATCCGTGAGACCGATTGCGGGACCCAGAACGGGATCCGCATGCGGGCGATCATCGATGCCGGACAGGTCGTGGCCACGCTGGCCACCCGCATCCTCGGCCGCGCCACGGCCGAGGATCTCGTGGCCGCCGATGGCAGCGTGATCGTCGCCACCGGCGAGACCATCGAGGAGAAGCACCTGCCGGCCATCCAGGCCGCCGGCATCCAGGAGGTGAAGATCCGCTCCGTGCTCGTCTGCGAGACGAAGAGCGGCGTCTGCGCCACCTGCTACGGGCGCGATCTCGCCCGCGGCACGCCCGTCAACATGGGCGAGGCCGTCGGCGTCATCGCGGCGCAGTCGATCGGCGAGCCGGGCACCCAGCTCACCATGCGCACCTTCCACATCGGTGGTGCCGCCCAGATCGCCGACTCGTCCTTCATCGAGTCGAGCTTCGAGGGCACCATCAAGATCCGCAACCGGGCGCTCGCCCGGAACTCGGACGGCGACCTCATCGCCACCGGCCGCAACGTGGCCGTGGTGATCGTCGGCGCCGACGGGACCGAGCGCGCCGTGCACCGGCTGCAATACGGCGCCAAGGTGCGGGTCGACGAGGGTGACAAGGTCAAGCGCGGCCAGCGCATCGCGGAGTGGGACCCCTACACCCGCCCGATCCTCACGGAAGCGGACGGCGTGGTGGCCTACGAGGACCTCTACGACGGCCAGTCCATCACGGAGACCACCGACGAGTCGACCGGCATTGCCAAGCGCGTCGTCATCGACTGGCGCGGCTCGGCCCGCACGGCCGATCTCAAGCCCGCGATGGTGATCCACGACGAGACCGGAAAGCCGCTGAAGCTGCCGCGCGGCTCCGAGGCCCGCTACTTCCTGCCCGTCGACGCCATCATCGGCTTCGATCCGGGCGCGAAGGTCAAGGCCGGCGACATTCTGGCCCGCGTCTCGACGGACTCGGCCAAGACCCGCGACATCACCGGCGGTCTGCCGCGGGTGGCGGAGCTGTTCGAGGCGCGTCGTCCGAAGGACGCGGCGATCATCGCCGAGAAGTCGGGGACGATCGCGTTCGGGCGTGACTACAAGAACAAGCGCCGTCTGACGCTGACCCCGCATGACGGGACGGAGCCGGTCGAGTACCTGATCCCGAAGGGCAAGCACATCCACCTGCAGGACGGCGACGTGGTGGAGCTCGGCGACTACATCGTCGACGGCAACCCGGCGCCGCACGACATCCTGGCGATCAAGGGCGTGGAGGAGCTGGCAGCCTACCTCGTCAACGAGATCCAGGAGGTCTACAGGCTCCAGGGCGTGTCGATCAACGACAAGCACATCGAGGTCATCGTCCGGCAGATGCTGCAGAAGGTCGAGATCACCGACGGCGGCGATTCGGAGATCCTCACGGGCGACCAGATCGACCGCACCGAGTTGACGGAGATCAACGAGAAGCTGATCGCTGAGGGCAAGAAGCCGGTCGAGGGCGTGCCGGTGCTGCTCGGCATCACCAAGGCGTCTCTGCAGACGAAGTCGTTCATCTCGGCGGCCTCGTTCCAGGAAACGACCCGCGTGCTCACCGAGGCCGCCGTCAACGGCAAGGTCGACCTGCTCGAGGGCCTCAAGGAGAACGTCATCGTCGGCTCGCTCATCCCGGCCGGCACGGGCTCGATGGCGGCCGACATCCGCGCGGTGGCGCGGCGTCGCGACAACCTCATCCTGCAGCAGAAGGCGGCCGAGAGCGGCGCCCACTCGCTCGAGGAATTGCCGCCGGCCGCCGAATAACCGGTCCGGCACCGGGCAAACACCACGAAGGGCGGCCTGCCGGCCGCCCTTCTTCGTATCGGACACCGCGCCGAAATGCGCGGCGGCAAGGAAACGTTAAGGCCGCCCGGAGCCGAAGATTATCGCCGCGAAGCATTGACGTCGCGCCGGAGGGCGCGTAGAAGCGCGCCACTCCGGTGGATCGCAAGCCGCTGACGGGACGAGGCAATCGCCTCACAGGCCGTCGCCGAGTCGGCATCGGGGCTCACATCGCCTGACGTTCGTGTCAGATCAGTAGGTATGAGCGCGCCTGCATACGGGGGTGCTCCTCTGCCGACAGCGCGCCACGGGTCCTGACCGACCCCTGGCGCATATTCGTTTTGCGGAACATCCCCGGATGCCCGCTCCCGGTCCCGCGAGGGACGCCAGTGACTTCGAACGCGTGATCGTGGGGCTCCCGCGATCCGGAGGAAGAGGGCAGAGAATGCCGACGATCAACCAGCTGATCGCCCAGCCGCGTAAGGCGCAGAAGGCCCGCAACAAGGTGCCGGCTCTCGATGCCTGCCCGCAGAAGCGCGGCGTCTGCACCCGCGTCTACACGACGACCCCGAAGAAGCCGAACTCGGCGCTCCGCAAGGTCGCCAAGGTGCGCCTGACCAACGGCTTCGAGGTCATCGGCTACATCCCGGGCGAGGGCCACAACCTCCAGGAACACTCCGTGGTGATGATCCGCGGCGGCCGCGTGAAGGACCTTCCGGGCGTGCGCTACCACATTCTGCGCGGCGTCCTCGACACGCAGGGTGTGAAGAACCGTAAGCAGCGCCGGTCCAAGTACGGCGCGAAGCGGCCGAAATAAGAGTTTCGCGCATCCCGTAAGGATGTCGCCGGCTTCCCGAGGGAGCTCAAGGCGGCCTGCGCGGGATGGTTTGATGCATTGAGAAGACCGAACGGAGCGCGCGCATGTCCCGCCGCCACAGTGCCGAGAAGCGTGAGATCATCCCCGACGCCAAGTACGGCGACGTCGTCCTGACCAAGTTCATGAATTCGATCATGTACGAGGGCAAGAAGTCGGTCGCCGAGCGGATCGTCTACGGCGCCTTCGACATCGTCGAGAGCCGCGCCCGCGCGAACCCGATCGAGGTGTTCCGCGCCGCGCTCGACAACGTCGCGCCGGCGATCGAGGTCCGCTCCCGCCGCGTCGGCGGCGCGACCTATCAGGTCCCCGTCGAGGTGCGTACCGAGCGCCGTCAGGCTCTGGCCATCCGCTGGCTGATCCAGGCCGCCCGCGGCCGCAACGACCGCACCATGGTCGAGCGCCTCTCTGCCGAACTCCTCGACGCCGCCAACAACCGCGGCAACGCCGTCAAGAAGCGGGAAGACACGCACCGGATGGCCGAAGCCAACCGCGCCTTCTCGCATTACCGCTGGTAAGCGGTCCGCCCCCTTTTCAGGAGCACCCCGATGCCCCGCACGCACGCGATCGAGGACTACCGCAACTTCGGCATCATGGCCCACATCGATGCCGGCAAGACCACGACGACCGAGCGGATCCTCTACTACACCGGAAAGTCCCATAAGATCGGCGAAGTCCATGAGGGCGCCGCGACGATGGACTGGATGGAGCAGGAGCAGGAGCGTGGCATCACGATCACGTCCGCCGCGACGACCTGCTTCTGGCGCGAGAAGCGCCTGAACATCATCGACACCCCCGGGCACGTCGACTTCACCATCGAGGTGGAGCGTTCGTTGCGCGTGCTCGACGGCGCGGTCTGCGTGCTCGACGGCAACCAGGGGGTGGAGCCCCAGACCGAGACGGTGTGGCGGCAGGCCGACAAGTACGACGTGCCGCGGGTCGTGTTCGTCAACAAGATGGACAAGATCGGCGCCGATTTCTTCAAGTGCGTTGCCGACATCATCGACCGCGTGGCCGGCAAGCCCGTCTGCCTGCAGCTCCCGATCGGGGCTGAGTCGAGCTTCCAGGGCGTCGTCGACCTCATCAAGATGAAGGCGATCGTCTGGTCGGGCGAGGCGCTCGGCGCCAACTTCTCGGAGACCGAGATTCCGGCCGATCTGCAGGACCAAGCGGTGGAATACCGGACGAAGCTCGTCGAGGCCTGCGTCGAGCTCGACGACGACGCCATGGCGGCCTACCTCGACGGCAACGAGCCGGACGAGGCCACCATGCGCACCCTGGTGCGCAAGGCCGTGCAGCTTCGCGCCTTCCATCCGGTGCTGTGCGGCTCGGCCTTCAAGAACAAGGGCGTGCAGCCCCTCCTCGACGCCGTCGTCGACTACCTGCCGTCTCCCGCCGACCGCGGCGAGATCAAGGGCATCGACTACAAGACCGAGGAAGAGGTCGTCCGCCACCCGACCGACACCGACCCCTTCTCCATGCTCGCCTTCAAGATCATGGACGATCCCCACGTCGGCACGATCACGTTCTGCCGCGTCTACTCGGGCAAGGTCGATTCGGGCGCCAACGTCATCAACTCGACGCGCGACAAGAAGGAGCGTGTCGGCCGCATGCTCCTGATGCACGCCAACAACCGCGAGGACATCAAGGAAGCTTTCGCGGGCGACATCGTGGCGCTCGCCGGCCTCAAGGACACCCGCACCGGCGACACGCTGTGCGATCCCGTCAAGGCCGTCATCCTTGAGAAGATGGAGTTCCCGGAGCCCGTCATCGAGATCGCGGTCGAGCCGAAGTCGAAGGCCGACCAGGAGAAGCTCGGCATCGCGCTGTCGAAGCTCGCCGCCGAGGACCCGTCTTTCCGGGTCTCGACGGATCAGGAATCGGGCCAGACCATCCTGCGCGGCATGGGCGAGCTCCACCTCGATATCAAGGTCGACATCCTGCGTCGGACCTACAAGGTCGACGCGAATATCGGCCAGCCGCAAGTGGCCTACCGCGAGAAGCTGACGCGGCGCACCGAGGTGGACTACACCCACAAGAAACAGACCGGCGGCACCGGTCAGTTCGCCCGCGTCAAGTTCGTGGTCGAGCCGAACGAGCCTGGGAAGGGCTTCGAGTTCGAGTCGAAGATCGTCGGCGGCGCGGTGCCCAAGGAGTACATCCCGGGCGTCGAGAAGGGCCTCAACTCGGTCCTGGGCGCCGGCATCCTGGCGGGCTTCCCGGTGGTCGACATCAAGGTCGAGCTAATCGACGGCGCCTTCCACGACGTCGATTCATCGGCGCTCGCCTTCGAAATCGCCTCCCGCGCCGCGCTGCGCGAAGCGCTGCAGAAGGGCGGCTCGGTCCTGCTCGAGCCGGTGATGAAGGTCGAGGTCGTGTCGCCCGAAGATTATACCGGCTCGGTCATTGGCGACCTGAACTCTCGCCGCGGCCAGATCCAGGGCCAGGACATGCGCGGCAACGCCAACGTCATCAACGCGATGGTGCCGCTCGCCAACATGTTCGGCTACGTGAACAACCTGCGCTCGATGTCCCAGGGGCGCGCGAACTTCACGATGCAGTTCGACCACTACGAAGAGGTGCCGCGCGGCGAGGCGGACAAGGTCATCGCCAAGTACGCCTGAGCCCAGCCGCTCGAGGCATCTCGCAGATCATCAATTCGGGGAGCCGGCCTAACCGCGGGCCGCTCCCGAGACACCAGCTGAACCGGAGGCTACCATGGCCAAAGAGAAGTTTTCGCGCACGAAGCCGCACTGCAACATTGGGACGATCGGCCACGTCGACCATGGCAAGACGTCTCTGACGGCGGCGATCACGAAGGTTCTGGCGGAGTCGGGGGGTGCGACCTTCACGGCCTATGACCAGATCGACAAGGCGCCGGAGGAGAAGGCGCGCGGCATCACGATCTCGACGGCGCATGTCGAGTACGAGACCAGCAACCGGCACTACGCGCACGTGGACTGCCCCGGCCACGCCGATTACGTGAAGAACATGATCACGGGTGCGGCCCAGATGGACGGGGCCATCCTGGTGGTGTCGGCGGCCGACGGGCCGATGCCGCAGACGCGCGAGCACATCCTGCTGGCCCGCCAGGTCGGCGTGCCGGCGCTGGTGGTGTTCCTCAACAAGGTCGACATGGTCGACGACGAGGAGCTTCTGGAGCTGGTCGAGCTCGAGGTGCGCGAGCTCTTGTCGAAGTACGACTTCCCGGGCGACGACATCCCGATCACCAAGGGCTCGGCCCTGATGGCGCTCGAGGACAAGGAGCCCAAGATCGGCAAGGAGGCGGTGCTGGCGCTGATGGCGACGGTCGACAGCTACATCCCGCAGCCGGAGCGTCCGATCGACATGCCGTTCCTGATGCCGATCGAGGACGTGTTCTCGATCTCGGGGCGCGGCACGGTGGTGACGGGGCGGGTTGAGCGCGGCATCATCAAGGTGGGCGAGGAAGTCGAGATCGTGGGCATCCGCCCGACCACCAAGACGACGGTGACGGGTGTGGAGATGTTCCGCAAGCTGCTCGATCAGGGCCAGGCCGGCGACAATGTCGGCGTGCTCCTGCGCGGCACCAAGCGCGAGGACGTGGAGCGCGGCCAGGTCGTGTGCAAGCCCGGCTCGGTCAAGCCGCACACCAAGTTCAAGGCCGAGGCCTACATCCTGACCAAGGAGGAGGGCGGCCGCCACACGCCGTTCTTCACCAACTACCGGCCGCAATTCTACTTCCGCACCACCGACGTGACCGGCGTCTGCACGCTGCCGGAGGGCACCGAGATGGTGATGCCGGGCGACAACGTCACCATGGACGTGGCGCTGATCGTGCCGGTCGCCATGGAGGAGAAGCTGCGCTTCGCCATCCGCGAGGGCGGACGCACCGTCGGCGCCGGCGTCGTCGCAGCCATCAACGAGTAAGAACGCTCGCTCGCATTCGAGAGGGACGATTGAGGGGCGGGCCCTCGTGCCCGCCCTTCACTTTCCGCCCGAGGTTTTCAGGTCATGAACGGTCAGAATATCCGCATCCGCCTCAAGGCGTTCGATCACCGCATCCTGGATGCGTCGACCCGCGAGATCGTCTCCACCGCCAAGCGCACCGGTGCCCAGATCCGCGGCCCGATCCCGCTTCCGACCCACATCGAGCGCTTCACCGTCAACCGCTCGCCGCACATCGACAAGAAGTCGCGCGAGCAGTTCGAGATGCGCACGCACAAGCGGGTGCTCGATATCGTCGATCCGACCCCCCAGACCGTGGACGCGCTGATGAAGCTCGACCTCGCCGCTGGCGTGGACGTGGAGATCAAGCTCTAAGCCCGCCGGGCCTAGAGCTTACCGTTTCATCGCGCGAGGGGAGACACCTATGCGCTCAGGCGTCATTGCACAGAAGGTCGGCATGACCCGCATCTTCACGGATGCGGGGGAGCATGTCCCCGTCACCGTGCTCAAGATCGATCAATGCCAGGTGGTGGCCCACCGCACCGTCGAGAAGAACGGCTATGTCGCGCTGCAGGTCGGCGTCGGCAAGGCCAAGGTCAAGAACGTGTCCGCCGCCGAGCGTGGCCGCTTCGCGGTCGCCAAGGTCGAGCCGAAGCGCAAGCTCGCCGAGTTCCGCGTCTCCGAGGATTCGCTGATCCCGGTCGGCGCCGAGATCACGGCCGACCACTTCATCCCGGGCCAGTTCGTGGACGTGACCGGCACCACCACGGGTAAGGGCTTCGCGGGCGGCATCAAGCGCTGGAACTTCGGCGGCCTGCGCGCCACCCACGGCGTGTCGATCTCGCACCGCTCGATCGGCTCGACCGGCGGCCGCCAGGACCCGGGCAAGACTTTCAAGAACAAGAAGATGCCGGGTCACCTCGGCGTCGAGCGCGTGACCACCCAGAACCTGCGCGTCGTGCGCACCGATCCGGAGCGCGGCCTCATTCTCGTTGAGGGTGCGGTCCCCGGCGTCGCTGGTGGCTGGATCCAGATCCGCGATGCGGTGAAGCGCAAGCTTCCCGCCGATGTTCCGCTGCCGGGCAAGTTCCGTGAGAACGGTGCCGCTGCTCCGGCTCCCGAGGCTCCCGCTCAGGAAGCCGCTTCTGGGGAGAACGCGTGATGAAGCTCGATATCACCACGCTCGACGGCGACGGCGCCGGTTCGGTTGAGCTCGACGAGGCCATCTTCGGCCTGGAGCCCCGCGCCGACCTGCTGCAGCGCATGGTCCGCTGGCAGCTCGCCAAGCGCCGCGCCGGCACACATGCCGTGCAGAACCGCTCGGACGTGAATCGGACGCGCAAGAAGCTCTACAAGCAGAAGGGCACCGGCAACGCTCGCCACGGCGCCGCCTCCGCTCCGCAGTTCCGCGGCGGCGGCCGGGCCTTCGGACCGGTGGTGCGCGACCACAGCCACGACCTTCCCAAGAAGGTCCGCGCGCTGGCCCTCAAGCACGCCCTCTCGTCGAAGGCGAAGTCCTCGACCCTGATCGTGGTCGACGACGTGAAGCTCGCCGACGGCAAGACCAAGGCGCTCGCTGAGCGCTTCGGCAAGCTCGGCCTGTCGAGCGCCCTCATCATCGGCGGTGAGGAGGTGGACGTGAACTTCGGTCGCGCCGCCCGCAACCTGCCGCAGATCGACGTCCTGCCGGTGCAGGGCATCAACGTCTACGACATCCTGCGTCGCGAGAAGCTCGTTCTCACCCGCGCGGCCGTCGATGCGCTGGAGGCGCGTTTCAAATGAGTGCCGATCCGCGCCATTACGACGTGATCGTCTCTCCGGTCATCACCGAGAAGGCGACGAACCTGACCGAGCAGAACAAGGTCGTGTTCCGCGTTGCCCCGAAGGCGACGAAGCCGCAGATCAAGGAAGCGGTGGAGAAGCTCTTCGACGTCAAGGTCACGGCGGTAAACACCCTCGTGACCAAGGGAAAGAAGAAGATCTTCCGCGGCCTCCGCGGACAGCGTTCGGACGTGAAGAAAGCGATCGTCACCCTCGCCGAGGGTCATACGATCGACGTCACGACCGGCCTCTGACAGCAGACCGGGTAGGGATACAAGCCGATGGCCTTGAAGACATTCAAACCGGTCACGCCGAGCCTGCGCCAGCTCGTGCTGGTTGACCGCCGTGAGCTCTACAAGGGCAAGCCGGTGAAGGCGCTGACCGAGGGCAAGTCCTCGACGGGCGGCCGCAACAATCTCGGCCGCGTGACCGTCCGGTTCCGCGGCGGCGGACACAAGCGCACGCTGCGCAACGTCGACTTCAAGCGCCGCGAGCAGCTCGGCGTCGCGGCGACCGTGGAGCGGATCGAGTACGATCCGAACCGCACGGCGTTCATCGCGCTGATCAACTACCCGGACGGCAAGCAGAGCTACATCCTCGCTCCCCAGCGCCTGCAGGCCGGGGACAAGGTCGTGGCGGCCGAGCAGGTCGACATCAAGCCGGGCAATGCCGGTCCGATCGGCAACATGCCGGTGGGCACCATCGTGCACAATGTCGAGCTCAAGATCGGCAAGGGCGGCGCGCTCGCCCGCTCGGCGGGCAACTACGCCCAGATCGTCGGTCGCGACCAGGGCTACGTGACGCTGCGCCTCAACTCCGGCGAGCAGCGGCTCGTGCACGGCCAGTGCTTCGCGAGCGTGGGCGCGGTCTCCAACCCCGACCACATGAACATCTCGCTCGGCAAGGCCGGCCGCAACCGCTGGCTCGGCAAGCGCCCGCATAACCGCGGCGTCGCGATGAACCCGGTCGATCACCCGCACGGCGGTGGCGAGGGTCGCACCTCGGGCGGCCGTAACCCGGTCACTCCTTGGGGCGTGCCCACGAAGGGGAAGAAGACCCGCTCTAACAAGCGGACCGACGTCTTCATCCTGTCCAGCCGCCACAACCGCAAGAAGTAATCACCATGGCACGCTCCCTCTGGAAGGGGCCGTTCGTCGACGGCTACCTCCTCAAGAAGGCTGACACCGCGCGCGGGTCCAGCCGCAACGAAGTCATCAAGATCTGGAGCCGCCGCTCCACGATCCTGCCGCAGTTCGTCGGGCTCACCTTCGGTGTGCACAACGGGCAGAAGCACATCCCGGTCTACGTGTCCGAGGAGATGGTCGGTCACAAGTTCGGCGAGTTCTCGCCGACCCGCACCTTCCACGGTCACGCGGCCGACAAGAAGGCGAAGAGGCGCTGATCATGGGCAAGCCCGCAACCCCCCGCGCGCTCCCCGAGAACGAGGCCAAGGCGGTGGCGCGCATGCTGCGCGTCAGCCCCCAGAAGCTCAATCTCGTTGCGGCGCTCATTCGCGGCAAGAAGGTCGAGACCGCCCTTGCCGATCTCGAATTCTCCCGCAAGCGGATCGCCCGCGAGGTCAAGAAGTGCCTCGAGAGCGCGATCGCCAATGCCGAGAACAACCACGACCTGGACGTCGACGACCTCGTCGTCTCCCAGGCCTTCGTCGGCAAGGCGCTCGTGCTGAAGCGGTTCCACGCCCGCGCGCGTGGCCGCGGCGCCCGTATCCTGAAGCCCTTCTCGAACCTGACCATCGTGGTTCGCGAAGTCCCGTCCGCCGAAGCGGCGTGAGGAGGATCTGATGGGCCAGAAAGTCAATCCGATCGGTCTGCGGCTCGGCATCAACCGGACCTGGGACTCCCGCTGGTTCGCCGGCAAGGGCGAGTACGCCAAGCTGATGCATGAGGACGTGGCGATCCGGGCCGCGCTCATGAAGCAGCTCAAGCAGGCCGCGGTCTCGAAGATCGTCATCGAGCGTCCGCACCGGAAGTGCCGCGTCACCATCCACTCGGGCCGCCCGGGCGTGGTGATCGGCAAGAAGGGCGCGGATATCGAGAAGCTGCGCAAGCTCGTCGGCACGATGACCAAGGCCGACGTGACGATCAACATCGTCGAGGTGCGCAAGCCGGAGATCGACGCCACCCTCGTGGCCGACTCGATCGCCCAGCAGCTCGAGCGCCGGGTCGCCTTCCGTCGCGCCATGAAGCGCGCGGTGCAGTCGGCCATGCGTCTCGGTGCGGAGGGCATCCGGATCACCTGCTCGGGCCGCCTCGGCGGCGCCGAGATCGCCCGGACCGAGTGGTATCGCGAGGGCCGCGTTCCGCTGCACACGCTGCGCGCCGACGTCGATTACGGCACGGCCACCGCGTTCACGACCTACGGGACGTGCGGGATCAAGGTGTGGGTGTTCAAGGGCGAGATCCTGGAACACGACCCGATGGCGCAGGACAAGCGCGCGCAGGAAGAGGGTGGCCGTTCGGGCGGTCGTCGCGAGCGGGATGGCGAGGGTGGCCGCGAGCGCGGTCGCCGCGAGCCCTTGCACGCCTGAGGCCGCGAGAGGCATTGAGAGGCTGCCATGCTGCAACCCAAGAAGACGAAGTTCCGCAAGCAGTTCAAGGGCCGTATCCACGGTACGGCGAAGGGCGGTTTCGACCTGAACTTCGGACAGTTCGGCCTGAAGGCCGTCGAGCCTGAGCGCATCACGGCGCGGCAGATCGAGGCGGCCCGCCGCGCGATCACGCGCGAGATGAAGCGCCAGGGCCGCGTGTGGATCCGCGTGTTCCCGGACGTCCCGGTCTCCGCCAAGCCGACCGAGGTCCGCATGGGCTCCGGTAAGGGTGCTCCGGATTACTGGGCCGCGCGCATCCATCCCGGCCGCATCATGTTCGAGGTCGACGGCGTCGCCGAGGACATCGCCCGCGAGGCCCTTCGCCTCGGCGCGGCGAAGCTCCCCGTGCGCACCCGTATCGTCGCCCGCATCGCAGACTGAGGAGGGAGATCATGAAGTCGTCCCAGAGACTGTCTGATCTGAAGGCCCTGTCGGCGGATCAGCTGAACGACGAGTTGCTGAACCTCAAGAAGGAGCAGTTCAACCTGCGCTTCCAGGGGGCCACCGGCCAGCTCGAGAACGTCGCCCGCGTCCGTGAGGTCCGGCGCGACATCGCCCGCGTCCGCACCCTGCAGCGTCAGAAGACGCTGCAGGCGACGCAGGCCTGAGGAGTCAACCATGCCGAAGCGCGTATTGCAGGGCGTCGTCGTCAGCGACAAGGGCGAGAAGACCATCGTCGTGAAGGTGGAGCGCCGCTTCACCCACCCGGTGATGAAGAAGACCGTCCGCCGCTCGAAGAACTACCATGCTCACGACGAGGCGAACGTCGCCAAGGTCGGGCAGACGGTGTTCATCGAGGAGTGCCGCCCCTTCTCGAAGACCAAGACCTGGAAGCTCGTCGAGGGCGGGGCCGAGGTCGCGGCGAGCGCGTAGGCCGCGCTCGCTCTCATACCCTTGCGCGAATCGCCGGCGCGGTGTAAGCGACCGGCCTTCGCGAAAGTTCAGCGGGGGCGCTGGCCGTCCTCGATCGATTGCGGTGACCGCGCCGGCGCTGTGAAGCGCCGATAGCGCGGTCTGTTACATGAGCCGGGGACATCAGATCCCCATCAGGCGTCGTCCGCCGGGCAATACCGCCCGCGTGCGGAAACCCGCCTGAAACAAGGAAAGGTCACTCCCGTGATCCAGATGCAGACGAATCTGGACGTCGCCGACAATTCTGGTGCGCGCCGCGTGATGTGCATCAAGGTGCTCGGCGGGTCGAAGCGCAAGTATGCCGGCGTCGGCGACATCATCGTGGTCTCCGTCAAGGAGGCGATCCCGCGCGGACGCGTGAAGAAGGGCGACGTCATGAAGGCGATCGTCGTGCGCACGGCCAAGGACGTGAAGCGTCCGGACGGCTCGGTCATCCGCTTCGACAAGAACGCCGCGGTCCTGATCAACAATCAGAAGGAGCCGATCGGCACCCGTATCTTCGGGCCCGTGCCGCGCGAACTCCGCGCTCGGAACCACATGAAGATCATCTCGCTCGCGCCTGAGGTGCTGTGATGGCTGCCAAGATCAAGAAGGGCGACACCGTCGTCGTTCTCACCGGCCGCGACGCGGGTCGTTCCGGCGAGGTCATCCAGGTCCTGCCGAAGGAGAGCCGGGCGCTCGTGCGCGGCATCAACCTCGTCAAGCGCCACCAGCGCCAGACGCAGAGCCAGGAAGGCGGCATCATCTCCAAGGAGGCCGCCATTCACCTGTCCAACATTGCGATCGCCGACCCGAAAGACGGCAAGGCGACGCGCGTGGGTTTCCGCATTCTCGAGGACGGCCGCAAGGTTCGGTTCGCCAAGCGCTCGGGGGATCTGATCGATGGCTGAGGCAAAGACGGACGGCTACACGCCGCGGCTCCGCAAGCACTACGACGAGGTGGTGCGGCAGAAGCTGATCGAGGAATTCGGCTACAAGAACCCCATGCAGGTTCCGCAGATCGAGAAGATCGTCATCAACATGGGTGTCGGCGAGTCCACTGCGGACTCGAAGAAGGCGTCCGTGGCGGCGGCCGACCTCGCGCTGATCGCCGGGCAGAAGCCGGTGATCACCCGGGCGCGCAAGGCCATCGCGACCTTCAAGGTTCGCGAAGGCATGCCGATCGGCTGCAAGGTCACCCTGCGCAAGCAGCGCATGTACGAGTTCATGGACCGCCTGATCACCATCGCGCTTCCGCGCGTGCGTGACTTCCGCGGCCTGAATCCGAAATCCTTCGACGGGCGCGGCAACTACGCGCTCGGCCTCAAGGAGCACCTCGTGTTCCCCGAGATCTCGTACGACAAGGCCGAGCAGATGTGGGGCATGGACATCGTGGTCGCCACGACGGCCAAGACCGACGAGGAGGCCCGCGCGCTCCTCAAGCATTTCCGTTTCCCGTTCCGGCAGTAAGAGCTCGCTCTTAGACGCGGACACTGGAGAGAAGAGACATGGCTAAGAAAAGCTCAGTCGAGAAGAACAATCACCGCAAGGACCTGGTGAAGCGGTACGCCGAGAAGCGCAAGGCGCTGCTCGCGGTCGCGAACAACGAGTCCCTCGAGATGGAGGAGCGCTTCGAGGCGCGCCTCAAGCTCGCGGAACTGCCCCGCAACTCCTCGGCGACCCGCATCCGCAACCGGTGCGAGATCACGGGGCGCCCGCGCGCCTACTATCGCAAGATGGGCATCTCGCGCGTCGCGCTGCGCGAGCTCGGCAACCGGGGCATGATCCCGGGTCTCGTCAAGTCGAGCTGGTAAGGAGGCAATCACCATGGTCAACGATCCCGTGGGTGATATGCTCACCCGCATCCGCAACGGTCAGCAGCGCCGCCGCAACGTCGTGCAGACGCCGGGCTCGCGCCTGCGCGCCAGCGTGCTCGACGTCCTCAAGTCCGAGGGCTACATCCGCGACTACGCCACGACCGATCACGGCAATGGCCGGACCGAGTTCGCGATCGAGCTGAAGTACTATGACGGAAAGCCCGTCATCCGCTCGATCCAGCGCGTCTCGAAGCCGGGCCGCCGGGTCTACTCGTCGGTGGGCGAGCTGCCGCGCGTCGCCGACGGTCTCGGCATCACCATCGTGTCCACCCCGCAGGGCGTTATGGCCGACCACGAGGCGCGCGAGCGCAACGTCGGCGGCGAAGTGCTCTGCAAGGTGTTCTGATCGCAGGCGAGAGGAGAAGGCTATGTCTCGCGTAGGCAAGAAGCCCGTTTCCGTCCCGTCCGGCGTGACGGCCACGGTGAACGGCCAGACGGTCAAGATGAAGGGTTCGAAGGGCGAGCTGCAGTTCGTCGTGCCGAGCCTCGTCAACGTCGCCCTGGATAACGGCGCGATCACGGTCGAGCCGAAGAATCAGTCGAAGGAGGCCCGCTCGCTGTGGGGGACCTCGCGGGCGCAGGTCGCCAACCTCGTCGAGGGCGTCTCGAAGGGGTTCGAGAAGCGCCTCGAGATCACCGGCGTCGGCTATCGCGCCGCCATGGCCGGCAAGGCGCTCAAGCTGTCGCTCGGCTACAGCCACGACATCGAGTACGAGATCCCGGCCGGCATCACGATCACGACGCCCAAGCCCACGGAGATCGTGGTCGCGGGCATCGACCGCCAGCGCGTCGGTCAGGTCGCCGCCGAGATCCGCGACTACCGCGGTCCCGAGCCCTACAAGGGCAAGGGCGTGAAGTACGCGGGCGAGTTCATCTTCCGCAAGGAAGGCAAGAAGAAGTAAGGACCGGCCGACATGTCACGCAAGAACGAAGCACTCGACCGCCGCAAGGCGCGTGTGCGCCGCGCGCTGCGGGCGGCGGCCAACGGGCGGCCCCGGCTCTCGGTGTTCCGCTCGTCGAAGCAGATCTACGTCCAGGTCATCGACGACGCGCAGGGCCGCACCCTGGCCGCGGCCTCTTCCCTGGAGAAGGATCTCAAGGGCAGCCTGAAGACCGGCGCGGATGTCGCTGCGGCGACCGCCGTCGGCAAGCTCGTGGCCGAGCGCGCCAAGGCGGCCGGGGTCACCCAGGTGATCTTCGATCGCTCGGGTTACCTCTATCACGGGCGCGTCAAGGCGCTCGCGGATGCCGCCCGCGAGGGTGGTCTCGATTTCTGATCGGCGGCAAGGGGCGGTGCGCCGCCTCTGAGACGACAACATCAAGCGAGCGGGCCCGCCGCCCGCGTCAGTGAGACGGATAAGGTACAGATGGCACGTGAACGGGAAGGCGGAGGCCGCGGCCGCCGCGAGGAGCGCGAAGAGCGCGACAGCGAGTTCGTGGACAAGCTCGTCCACATCAATCGCGTCGCCAAGGTGGTGAAGGGCGGCCGTCGCTTCGGCTTCGCGGCCCTCGTCGTCGTCGGCGACCAGAAGGGCCGCGTCGGCTTCGGCCACGGCAAGGCCCGCGAGGTCCCAGAGGCGATCCGCAAGGCGACGGAAGCGGCCAAGCGCGGCCTCGTGCGCGTCTCGCTCCGCGAGGGCCGGACACTGCACCACGACGTGCAGGGCCGTCACGGCGCCGGCAAGGTCATCCTGCGCGCCGCGCCCCAGGGCACCGGCATCATCGCGGGCGGCCCGATGCGCGCCGTCTTCGAGACGCTCGGCATGCAGGACGTGGTGGCGAAGTCGCTCGGCTCGTCGAACCCCTACAACCTCGTGCGCGCCACCTTCGAGGCGCTCAAGAACGAGGACAGCCCCCGCGCCGTCGCGGCCCGCCGCGGCCTCAAGGTGTCGAGCCTGCAGGCCCGCCGCCGCGACGCCGACCCGTCCGACACGTCCGAAGCGGCCGTGGCGTAAGGGGAGGGTGGCGAGATGGCAAAGACGGCTACCAAGACACTTCGCGTCGAGCAGATCGGCTCGCCGATCCGCCGCGAGGCCTCCCAGCGCGCGACGCTGATCGGCCTCAAGCTCAACAAGCTGCACCGGGTCGCCGAGCTGGAGGATACGCCCTCCGTGCGCGGCATGATCAACAAGGTGCGGCACCTCGTGCGCGTCATCGACGGCGCGGCTTGAGGAGGGCATCATGAAGCTCAACGAGATCCGCGACAACGAAGGCGCGACCAAGAACCGGATGCGCGTCGGACGGGGCATCGGCTCCGGCAAGGGTAAGACCGCGGGCCGCGGCGTGAAGGGTCAGAAGGCCCGGACCGGCGTGTCCATCAAGGGCTTCGAAGGCGGCCAGATGCCGCTGCATCGTCGCCTGCCGAAGCGCGGCTTCAACAACATCCACGCTGCCGACCTCAACGAAGTCAATCTCGGCCGCGTGCAGGAAGCGATCGAGGCGGGCAAGCTCGACAAGGGCGCGACCGTGACGGTCGACGCGCTCGTCGCCGCTGGCATCATCAGCCGCGCCCGCGACGGCGTGAAGCTGCTCGGCGTCGGCGAATTCAGCACGAAGCTCACCTTCGAGGTGACGCGCGCCTCGAAGTCGGCGGTCGAGGCTGTCGAGAAGGCCGGTGGCACCGTCAACGTCGTCTACGCCTCCGGCGTGTCGACCCGCGGTACGGCCGAGGCGACCGCGTAACGCGGTTGCGCAGGGTTCTCGCAGCCCTTAAGTCGAAGCGCTGAGCGGCGGCCCGTGCGACCTCGCGCGTGGCCGCCGCTTCGTTTTACACGGGTGCCTTCGAGGCCCCGCACCATCCTTCTCAGGAATCCAGGCCATGGCCTCAGCCGCCGAGCAGCTTGCCGCCAACCTCAATTTCGGGGCGATCGCCAAGGCCGATGAGCTGAAGAAGCGCATCTGGTTCACGCTGGGCGCTCTCGTGGTGTTCCGCCTCGGGACCTACATTCCGATCCCCGGCATCGACCCGGAGCAGTTCGCCCGGAACTTCCAGCAACAGGCGGGCGGCGTGCTCGGCCTGTTCAACATGTTCTCGGGCGGGGCGGTGGAGCGCATGGCGATCTTCGCGCTCAACATCATGCCCTACATCTCGGCCTCCATCATCATCCAGCTCCTGACCTCGGTGATCCCGAGCCTGGAGGCGCTGAAGAAGGAGGGTGAGTCCGGCCGCAAGGTCATCAACCAGTATACCCGCTACCTCACGGTGCTGCTCGCGCTCGTGCAGTCCTGGGGCATCGCCGTCGGCCTGCAGAGCTCGAGCGCCGCGATCGATCCGGGCCCGTTCTTCCTGCTCTCGACCGTGATCACCTTGACCGGCGGCACGCTGTTCCTGATGTGGATCGGCGAGCAGATCACCTCGCGCGGGATCGGCAACGGCTCATCGCTCATCATCTTCGCGGGCATCGTGGCCCACCTCCCGACCGCCATCGTGGGTGCGCTGGAGCTCGGCCGCACGGGCGCTCTTTCCTCGGCCGTCATCCTTGGCGTCGGCGTCGCGGCGATCGCGCTGGTCTACTTCATCGTGTTCATGGAGCGGGCCCAGCGCCGCCTCCTCATCAACTATCCGAAGCGGCAGGTCGGCAACCGCATGTACGAGGGCCAGACCTCGTTTCTGCCTCTGAAGCTCAACACTTCGGGCGTCATCCCGCCGATCTTCGCCTCCTCGCTCCTGCTCCTCCCGGCCACCGTCGCGAGCTTCTCGGCGAACCAGGGCGGCACCGGGGTCCTCGCCACCATCACCACCTACCTCGGCCATGGCCGGCCGCTCTACATGGCGCTCTACGCGGCACTGATCATCTTCTTCGCCTTCTTCTACACAGCGGTGGTGTTCAACCCGCAGGAGACAGCGGACAACCTGAAGAAGCATGGCGGCTTCATCCCGGGCATCCGCCCCGGCGAGCGCACCGCCGCCTTCATCGATAGGGTTCTGACCCGCATCACCTTGATCGGAGCGCTCTATCTCACGTTCGTCTGTCTGGTGCCCGAGATCTTGGCCTCCTACGCCTCGGCGAGCCTGGGCTTCGGCGGCACCTCGCTCCTCATCGTCGTTTCCGTCACGATGGATACCGTGGCGCAGATCCATGGGCACCTGATGGCGCATCAGTACGAGGGCCTCGTCAAGAAGGCCAAGCTGCGCGGCGCCTCGACGACGGCGCGTCGCCGCTGATCCGCTGGCGGGGCGGCCTCGCGGCATCTCCGCAACAAATCGCCCGGACAGGATAGAGTTGGTCTTTTCTCCGACTCGCCCACGGGCGGAAAATCGGTAGAACGACTTGCGACGCAGTGACGCCAGGGAGGCGTCGCCGACGCCCTTCAAGCCCGAAGACGGGCAACGGACGAGGACAGACGCCATGCGGATCATTCTGCTCGGACCACCCGGAGCTGGTAAGGGCACCCAGTCCGAGCGGATTGTCGAGCGGTTCAGGATCCCACAGCTCTCCACCGGCGACATGCTCCGCGCGGCGGTCGCGGCTGGCACGCCCGTGGGCCTGCAGGCGAAATCCGTGATGGAGAGCGGCGGCCTCGTGCCCGACGCGGTCGTGGTGGGCATCGTCGCGGACCGCATCGAGGAGCCGGACGCCAAGCGCGGCTTCATCCTCGACGGCTTCCCTCGCACGGTCGATCAGGCGATCGCCCTCGATAGAATGCTCACCGAGAAAGGCCTGTCGCTCTCGACGGTGGTCGAGTTCAAGGTGGACGAAGACGCCCTCGTCGGCCGTATCGCCAAGCGCGCCGAGGAGACGGCGGCTCGCGGTCAGGCCGTGCGCAAGGACGATACGCCGGAGGTCTTCAAGACGCGCCTGGCCGCCTATCGGCGGCAGACAGCTCCGCTCTCCGCCTATTACGAGAAGACCGGCATGCTGCGGACGGTCGACGGGATGAAGCCCATCGACGCGGTGACGCTGGAGGTGATGTCGGTGCTGGAGCCCCATGCCGAGGCGGCGCATTCCTGACAGGCGCAGGGAGTTGACATCGCGCCGGCCCCGCGCTAGCAGGCCGGTCTTCGTCCAGACGGAAGTTGGTCCGGGGCGCCTCGTTAGGGGCGGCCGCGGGCCGATTTGTCGTTAGGGCGGCGCGCAGGGGCCGGCCTCCACCGGACGCGCGTGTAACGAGAAGCAGGCCCGGGCCGGGAGCGCCCGCGTGCCACATGGAGCAAGACCTTGGCCCGTATCGCAGGCGTCAACATCCCGACGAACAAGCGCGTCGTCATCGCGCTCCAGTACATCCACGGCATCGGCTCGAAGAAGGCCGAGGAGATCACCTCCAAGGTCGGCATCCCGGCCGAGCGCCGCGTGAACCAGCTCACCGACGCCGAGGTGCTGCAGATCCGCGAGACGATCGACCGCGACTATCTCGTCGAGGGCGACCTGCGGCGCGAAGTTTCGATGAACATCAAGCGCCTGATGGATCTCGGCTGCTACCGCGGTCTGCGTCATCGCCGCAACCTGCCGGTCCGCGGCCAGCGCACCCACACCAATGCCCGTACGCGCAAGGGCAAGGCGAAGCCGATCGCAGGCAAGAAGAAGTAGTATTTTCGCATCGGAGGCCGTGCTTCGCGCAGCCTTCGTCCCGTCGCGCCGGGTGCCCATCGGCATCGGCAGTCGAAGCGGAACGCTCCTGCACGGCAGCGCCGCCAAGTCCCAGAAAATCCCGAGCGCCTGGAGTTACGGGCGTGCCTGAAGGAAGAGAGCGAGACAAATGGCCAAGGAACCGACCCGCGTCCGCCGGCGCGAACGCAAGAACATCGTCTCGGGCGTCGCGCACGTGAACGCGTCGTTCAACAACACGATGATCACCATCACCGACGCGCAGGGCAACACGATCTCGTGGTCGTCCGCCGGGGCGATGGGCTTCAAGGGCTCGCGCAAGTCGACGCCCTACGCCGCCCAGGTCGCGGCCGAGGATGCGGGCCGCAAGGCCGCCGAGCACGGCATGCGCACCCTTGAGGTCGAGGTGTCGGGTCCCGGGTCAGGCCGCGAATCGGCCCTGCGCGCATTGCAGGCTGCGGGCTTCACCGTGACCTCGATCCGCGACGTGACCTCGATCCCGCACAACGGCTGCCGCCCGCGGAAGCGCCGCCGCGTCTGAAGCGGAGGCATCTCACCGGCGGACGAACGAGACACGGAGGTATGCGTGGCGGAAGGTTCGAAGGCACTCCCGGGGGCATTGCGTTGGAGCTTGGGTGACCTCACGGTCACGGTTCTCAATGACGGCTACCTGCAGGGGTCCCTCGACCTGGTGACGGGCATTCCGAAGGCAGAGGCCGGCAAGCTTCAGGCTGCCGGCTTTCGTGCTGAGGCGCCCCGCATCACGCTCAACGCCTTCCTGATCACCGGGCCGGGCCGCAAGCCGGTCCTGATCGATACCGGGATGGGCGGGTTCGGCGGCGAGACGCTCGGCCGGGTGCCGGCGGCACTGGCACTCACCGGGGTGCGGCCCGAGGAGATCGAGACGATCCTCCTGACGCATCTCCATCCGGACCATGCGGGTGGCCTGCTCGCGGATGCGGGCAGGGCGGCCTATCCGAACGCAGAGATCCTCCTGCACGCCGACGAGGCGGCGCACTGGCTCGGCGACGAGGCCCTCACACGGGCGCCTGAGGAGGCCAAGCCCTATTTCGAGGGCGCTCGGAAGGCGGTCGCTCCCTACAGGGACCGCATCCGCACGATCAGGGGCGGCGAAGTCTTGCCGGGCGTGACGGCGGTTCCGCTGCCGGGGCACACGCCGGGGCACACCGGGTTTCGCATCGTCTCGGGCGCGAAGTCGCTGATGATGTGGACCGACGTGGTGCACCTGCCGGCGATCCAGTTCAAGCAGCCGGAGGCGGGACTCGTCTTCGACGTCGACGGGGATCAGGCGCGCGCAACCCGCAAGCGCGTCCTCGACGAGGTGGCGAGCGAGCGCAGCTTCGTCGCGGGCTCGCATCTCGAATTTCCGGCCCTCGGCTTCGTCGTGCGCGACGGCGCCGGCTACAGCTTCGTGCCCGAACTCTGGGTCGCGGCACAGTAACGAACCATTCGGAGGCCGGCCGGCGCTTGGGAGCGAGGCGGCGCGGCATCCGGCGCGGATCAGGAGTACGGCCCGCGCCCGTATTGCGAGAGGTAGGACCGTGGTCATTCAGAAGAACTGGCAAGAGCTCATCAAGCCGAACAAGCTGCAGGTGACGACCGGGGACGACCCGAAGCGCGTCGCCACCGTCGTGGCCGAGCCCCTGGAGCGCGGCTTCGGCACCACGCTCGGCAATTCGCTGCGCCGCGTGCTCCTGTCGTCGCTGCAGGGTGCGGCCGTTACCTCGATCCAGATCGACGGCGTGCTGCATGAGTTCTCGTCGATTCCGGGCGTGCGCGAGGACGTCACCGACATCGTCCTGAACATCAAGACCATCGCGATCCGCTCGCAGACGGATCAGCCCAAGCGCATGACCCTGCGCAAGACTGGTCCTGGTCTCGTCACCGCCGGCGATATCGGCGCGGTCGGAGACATCCAGATCCTCAACCCAGATCTCGTGATCTGCACCCTCGACGACGGCGCCGAGATCCGGATGGAGTTCACGGTCGCCACCGGGAAGGGCTATGTCCCGGCCGAGCGCAACCGCCCCGAGGATGCCCCGATCGGCCTGATCCCGGTCGACGCCCTGTTCTCGCCCGTCACCAAGGTCTCCTACCGCGTCGAGAACACCCGCGAGGGCCAGGATCTCGACAAGGACAAGCTGACCATGACGATCGAGACCAACGGCGCGGTCTCGCCGGAGGATGCCCTGGCCTACGCGGCCCGCATCATCCAGGACCAGCTGCAGGTCTTCGTCAACTTCGAGGAGCCCCGCAAGGAAGAGGCCGCGCCGCTCGCGCCGCAGCTCCCCTTCAACCCGGCACTCCTCAAGAAGGTGGACGAGCTGGAGCTCTCGGTCCGTTCGGCGAACTGCCTGAAGAACGACAACATCGTCTATATCGGCGACCTCATCCAGAAGTCAGAGGGCGAGATGCTGCGCACGCCGAACTTCGGTCGCAAGTCGCTCAACGAGATCAAGGAAGTCCTCGCCGGCATGGGCCTGCACCTCGGCATGGACGTTCCCGGCTGGCCGCCGGAGAACATCGAGGATCTCGCCAAGCGCTTCGAGGAGCATTACTGAGGGCGCGTCGGCCGGGACCGGGCCGGGACTCGCGGCCCGTTCCGACCGATCCGGACCCGGCGCATCTTAGCCGGATCCGGGAGAAACCCGCCGCGGGGTCAAGCGGAATGAGAAGCCTCGATCCTGAGGCGCTTGGCCGTACCGTGGCACGGCGGCCATAGAATGAAGGACAGCCGATCATGCGTCACGGTTTCCGCGGTCGCCGCTTCAACCGCACCACCGAGCATCGCAAGGCGATGTTTGCCAACATGTCCGCCGCGCTGATCAAGCACGAGCAGATCATCACCACCCTGCCGAAGGCCAAGGATCTGCGCCCGGTCGTCGAGAAGCTGATCACGCTCGGCAAGACCGACAGCGTCCACACCCGCCGCCTCGCGATGGCGCAGCTGCGCGACGAGGCGATGGTCAAGAAGCTCTTCACGGTGCTGGGCCCGCGCTACGATGCTCGCCCGGGCGGCTATTGCCGCATCATGAAGGCCGGCTTCCGCTACGGCGACAACGCCCCGATGGCGGTCATCGAATTCGTGGATCGCGACGTCGATGCCCGCGGCCAGGATTCCGGCCCGGCCCAGGGCGGCGAGACCGCGGCGGCCTGAGCTCGGCTCAGGGCATGGAGACGAGAAAGGCGGCCGAGAGGCCGCCTTTTTTCGTTCCTGCTTCCTGGAGCGTCGGCTCGCCGCACCGAGCGTCGGGAGGGGTGCATCAATCCGCTGGCCCTTCCAGGAGTGCCGAGACCCGCGCGGCAAGCTCGGCCGATCCGAACGGCTTCGTCAGGACCGGGACATCGTCCGGGATCTGCATCGCGTCGGCATGCCCCGTCAGGATCAGCACCGGCAGGTTCGACCAGCGCCGACGCACGGTGGCGGCGAGTTCGGCGCCGGACATGCCCGGCATCGCGAGGTCGGCCACGACGAGGTCGAAGGCGCCGCGCTCGAGAAGCTCCAGCGCCGCAGCACCGTCCGCCGCCTCCGTCTCGCGATAGCCGAAATCGTTGAGGAAGGATGCGGTGACGTGGCGGACTTCGGCGTCGTCGTCGACGACGAGGATACTGGCCGAGCGCGTCGCCACGGGCGCCTCGGCGATCGCCGGTTGCTCGGCATCCACCGCCGCCTCCGTCCGAGGGAGCACGAGCTCGACCCGCGTGCCGCGACCGACCACGCTCTCGATGCGGAGCCGGCCCTTCGATTGCTGCGCGAGACCGAACACCATCGCGAGGCCGAGGCCCGTGCCCTGGCCGACCGCCTTGGTGGTGAAGAACGGCTCGCAGACCCGTTGCAGAATCTCGGGGGGAATGCCGGTGCCGGAATCCGCGACGGTGATGCGGACGTACTCGCCGGGCTCAAGCTCAGGGTCGTCGCTCACCCACTCCGGGGCGGTGGTGATCGTGATCGTGCCGCCCTCGGAACTCGCATCGCGCGCGTTGATGCAGAGGTTGAGGATCGCGAGCTCGAGCTGGTCGGAATCGACCTGCACCGGAGGCAGGTCCGGTGCGAGCGCCGTCGTGACGGTGACGAGGCCGCCGAGGCTGCGCTGGAACAGATCGCCCATCCCGTCGATCAGCCCGTTCACGTCGGTGGCGCGCGCCTGGAGATCGTGTGAGCGGCTGAAGCTGAGGAGCCGTTTCGTCAGCGAAGCGCCGCGTTGCGCGGCCCCCGTCGCGTTCTCGATGAGGCGGCGGACGCGCGGCTGGTCCTGCACCTTCGGGCCGACGAGTTCCAGGCTGCCGAGGATCGCCGTCAGGAGATTGTTGAAGTCGTGGGCGATGCCGCCCGCCAGCGTGCCGAGCGCCTGCATCTTGTCGGACTGGCGCAGGCGCGCCTCGAGGCTGCGCTGCTCGGTCACGTCGCGCTCGATCGTGGCGAGATGGGCGACATCGCCGGAAGGCGCGCGGATCGGCACCCGTACCACGTGGCTCCAGCGCTCGGCCCCGTTCGGCCCTTCGGCCGTCAGGCTGTTCATGGCCTCGCCCGAGGCGATCGCGGCGGCATCGGCCTGCGTCGTCGCGGCCGCGCGCGCGCCGACGAGGTCCGCCTCGCTGCGCCCCAGGCAGGCACCGACATCCCGGCCGAGCAGCGCCGCCTTGCGGGCGTTGAGGCGGATGAAGCGGCCCTCGGCATCCTTGAACGAGATCGCGTCCTCGGAATGATCGAGGAGGCCAAGGAGGAGGGCGCGTTCCGTGGCGAGATCGCGCCCGAGACGATGACGCTCGAAGGCGTTGCGCACGGTGCTGCGCAGGAGCACCGCATCCCACGGCTTCGTGACATAGCCGGTGATCCCGCCCCGATTGAGAGCCGCGATCACGGCCGTTATGTCGGCATAGCCCGTGAGCAGGATCGCCTGCGCCTCGTGGAAGGCCCGCGCCTCGGCCAGAAGCGCGTCGCCCGTCATGCCGGGCATGCGCTGGTCCGAGATGATCACGGCGATGTCGGGATCGGCGGCCAGGATGGACAGGGCCTCGGCCGGCTTCGTCGTGGCGACGACCCCGTACTCGTCCTCGAACAGATCCTCGAGGGCTATCAGGATATCCGGCTCGTCGTCGACGGCCAGGATCGTGCCTTTGTTCATGCTCAAGCCGCCTGCCGCGGGATGCCGATCACGAAGCAGGCTCCACCTCCTGGGGCCGACTCGACGGTGAGCGAGCCGCTATGCGCCTGAACGACGCTGTATGCAATCGCGAGCCCGAGCCCGGTTCCCGAGCCGACCGGCTTGGTGGTGAAGAACGGTTCGAAGATCTTTTCGCGGAGCGCTTCCGGGATGCCGGGGCCGGAATCGCTGATCCGGATCAGGTCGACATCGTCCTGGCTCTCGGTAACCACCCGGATCGTGCCGCCCTCCGGCATGGCGTCGGCGGCGTTGCCGAGAATGTTCATCACCACCTGATTGAGGAGTGCGGGCGTGCAATGGATCTCCGCGCGTCCGGAGAAGTCGCGCTCTACCGTGATCCGGGTACCGAGCTTGTGCTGGATCAGCGCCAGCACGGTCTCGATCGCCTCGGGCACGTTGACGAGGGAGCGCTCGCCCTCGTCGAGGCGCGAGAACTTGCGCAGGTTGAGCACGAGATCCTGGATGCGGGTGAGCCCCATGCGCATGGAGCCGACCCGGGCGCGCGCCTTGGCGAGGGCACGCTCGGCCTCCAAATCGCGCGCGGGCCCGCCACTCGGGGTTGCAGGCAGCTCGCCGAGCAGACGCTCGACGGTACCCTGATGCGCCAGGATGAAGGCCAGCGGGTTGTTGATCTCGTGGGCGATGCCGGCGACGAGCTCGCCGAGGGAGGCCATCTTGGCGGCCTGGACGAGCTTGGCCTGAGTCTCGGTGAGCTTGCGATTGGCGTCGGCGAGGTCGCGGTTCGCCCGCTCCAGGGCGCCCGCGAGCTGGGCGCGGGCCTCGGCGGCCTCGGCCTCGGCGCGCGCCCGCTCCAGTGCCCGCTCGCGGTCGCCGAACTCGCCGGCGATGCGGCGATCGTCCTCCTCCAGGAGGCGACGGCGGACGAGGCCGCGTACCCGCATGACCAGAATCTCGGCTTCGGCCTTCGAGACGACGTCGTCGGCCCCCGCCGCGAAGGCATCGACAAGAAAATCCTTCGCTGGGGCGCTGCCCGCGATGCCCACGAGCTGGAACGGTGCGGCCTCCGCGCCGGTGCGGCGCTGGTGGATCGCCCGGCAGAGGCCGAGGCCGTCATAGGCCGGGCCGAGGAGGTCAACGGTCACGCAGTCGAAGCTCGCCCCCGCTGCGTCGAGGGCGGCGAGCGCCGCCTCCTGCCCATCCGCGGCCGTGACCGCGTGGCCCTCCTGCGTGAGGAGCCCCGAAAGGAAGGTGCGGTAGGTGGTGCTGCCGTCGACCACGAGGACGCGTCCGCGCCGGAACGCGGCGACGCCCGGCCCCTCCGCGGCGGGCACGCCCTTGCGCTCGCGCAGGAGCGCGCGGATGCGCAGGATCAGCAGATCGCGGTCGGCGGATTTTGCCACGTAGGCGTCCGCCCCGCTCTCCAGCCCCTGACGCTCGCCGTCGCGGGCACCCGTGAGCATCAGGAGGGGGAGGGCGCGGGTGCGCAGCGACAGTCGCATCTGGCGCGTGAACTCGTCGCCGTTCATGCCGGGCAGGTGGTAATCCGCGACGACGAGATCGGGCAGGCGTGTGTTCAGGTGGTCGAGAGCCGCCTCGGCGGTGGCGCAGCGCTCGACGGAGAAGCCCTGTCTCTCGAGGAGGAGACGCAGTTCGAGGGCCTGCGTCTCCGAATCCTCGACGAGGAGGATGCGGGCCTTATCGGCCTCGGTCGCGCGCGTGGTTTCCATGCTCACGGCGCAGGTTCCGGATTGATGCTGCGCAGAACATGTCCGGCGATCCTGTCGAGCGGCAGGACGCTGCGGGCGGCCGCGAGGCGCACCGCCGCTGCGGGCATCCCGTAGACCACGGCCGTGCTCTCGTGCTCGGCCACGGTCGTCGCGCCAGCCCGGCGCATGTCGAGGAGGCCGAGTGCCCCGTCCTCGCCCATCCCGGTCAGAAGCACACCGATGCCGCGGGAGCCGGCCTGCCGGGCGACCGAACGGAACAGGACCGTCGCGGCCGGCCGCTGCCCGCCGACCGGTGCGGAATCGAGGATGCGCAGGACGTCGTTCGTGCCGAGCTCGAGGTGCCGGTCGCCCGGCGCCACATAGACCCGTCCCCCCTCGGCGCGCTCGCCGTCCCGGGCGACCGATACGGGCAGGGGCACGACGCCGTTCAGCCAGGCGGCGAAGCCCTCCATGAAGGCCGCGCCCATGTGCTGGACCAGGAGGACCGGCAGCGGGAAGTTCTCGGGCAAGCTGCCGACGACCCGGGCGAGGGCGGGCGGTCCGCCGGTCGAGGCGGCGATGGCGAGCACGCTCGGCTGGTCGGACGGCGCCGGCGCCCGCACGGGCGCGGGGGCCCCCGCGCTGACGCGGCCCGCCCATTCCGTGCCGATCGGGCGGCGGCGGATCACCGGCACCTGCGCCATGATGCGCAGCTGGGTGCAGATCTCTCCCGCCACCGCGTCGTAGCCGGCATGGGTCGTGGCGACGGGCTTCTCAACCACCGAGAGGGCGCCCGCCCGCAGGGCATTCATCGAGATGCGCAGCGAGGAATCTTCGACCGCATCCGCCACCACCACGATCGGCGTCGGGTGCTCGGCCATGATCCGGCGGGTCGTTTCGAGGCCGTCGATGCCGGGCAGCCTGATGTCCATGGAGACCACGTCGGGACGGTTCGCCGCGATCGTCTCCAATGCTTCCTCCCCCGAGGCCACGGCGGCCACGAGTTCGAGGCGCGGATCGCGCCCGATAATGTGCATCAGGAGTTGGCGCACGACGAGGCTGTCCTCGACGAGCATCACGCGGACACGTCCGGTCACAGCAACTGGCCGATCGTGTCGAGCAGCTGACGCTGGTCGAATTTCTGCTTGGTGAGATAAGCGTCCGCACCGAGATCGAGACCGCGCGCCACGTCATCGGCATCGCCCCGCGACGTCATCAGGATGACCGGCAGGCGCGCGAAGCTCTCCTCCGCCCGCAGGGCCCGCAGCAGGCCGAACCCGTCGAGGCGCGGCATCTCCACGTCGGCCACCACGAGATCAATCGTCTCGATGTCCGCGCGCAGACGATCGAGAGCGTCCTGCCCGTCGACGCAGACGACTACGCGGTAGCCGGCCGCTTCCAAGATGCCCTTCTCCAGTGTGCGCGTGGTGATGGAATCGTCGACGACAAGAATCGTCGAACGTCGCGTCTCCGGCATCGTTCCGCGCGCGTCCCCGCGCTGTTCGGACGCGCTGGCCGGCCCTGCCGCCGATCTGGTCTCGCCGACGCGCGCGACAAGCCCCTCGGGATCAAGAACCAGGGCGGGCACGTCGCCGGACAGGATCACCGTGCCCGACACGACCCGCGTATCGGCCCCGATCGGCGGCGCTGGCAGGACGAGGAGCGTGCGCACGTCGACGAGGCGATCGACCCCGAGGAGAAACCGGCGGCCGGCCGCCCGCAGCAGGAGCGCGGTGAGCGTCGGCGCATCGGGCGCCGCCTCGCGCGCGGGCAGGCCGACGAGATCGCCGAGAGGAACGATCGGCAGGTTCATCTCCGCGTCCGCGCCCTCGATGCGCGCGACCGGACGGCCCAGGGCGTGGCCGAGGCTCGCCCGGTCAAGGCGGAGAAGGCGTTCGACGGCGATACCCGGGAGCGCGAAGGTGGTGCCGCCCGACTCCACGAGGAGCACGCTGCGTCGGGAGGCCGAGAGGGGCAGGCTCATGGTCAGCACCGTGCCCCAGGGGTCGCGGGGTTGGAGCCGCACGCTGCCCCGGAGCGAACGGACGGCGTCGGCCACCACCGAGAGCCCGAAACCGCGGCCCGAGAGGGTGTCCACCGCGGTCGAAGTCGAGAAGCCCGGCTCGAAGACGAGCCCCAGAAGGGCCTCGGCATCCGGCTGGTCTCCGGGCCGCAGCAGGCCGCGCGCCCGGGCCGTCGCCTCGATGGCGGCGAGATCCGGTCCCCGGCCGTCATCCGCCACGCTGACGACGAGGCGCCCGCCGCGCGCGGCGGCCTCGAAGTGAATGGCGAGGGCCGGCGGCTTGCCGGCCCGCCGCCGGATCTCGGGGGTCTCGGCGCCGTGGCTGAGCGCGTTGCGCAGCGCGTGCAGGACCGGATCCTTCAGAGCCTGAAGCATGGCCCGGTCGACCGGCAAGTCGAGCCCGCGCACGCTGATCTCGACCTCGCGGCCCTGCTCGCGGGCCGTCTCGCGCAAGGAGCGGGCAAAGCCGCCGAAGACCGTCTCGGCCGGGACGAGAGCGAGGCGCTCGGCCTGAGTACGGACGCGAGCCGAGGCGCCCTCGATGGCGCTCGCCACGCCGGCCTGCCGACGGGCGAGCTCGATGGTCTCGCGGGCGAGCGCCGCGAGACTCGCCTCGAAGGCGCGCAGATCCGAACGGATGCCCTCAAGGGCCGTGTTCGCCTCCTCGTCGCCCCGATCGCGTAGGATCTGGACAAGGACGGGAAGCGATCCGCGTCCCCGAGCGACTTCCGCACGGCGGCGCAGGTCGCCGGCCGCTCGGGCGAGGCGCGCGAGGCCGTCGGCGACCTGCGCCTCGCCTCCGAGCGTGCTCGTCAGCTCGTGGGCCGCCCGCGTCAGGGCCTCGACCGCGTCGGCCGGCACCCGCAGGAGAGCCAGCGTGGGATCGACCGCCGCATCGGCGGGCGGGGCGGCGGGCACCGGGGCCTCGATCACGGCAGATGCCGGCGGCTCGCGCGGCGACGATCCGGAGTCCGGAGCGAGGCGATGGTCGAGGGCGGCGAGCGCGTCGTCCGGCATCTCGGGCGCAGCAGCCACCTTCAGCTCGGCGACGTACGCCTCGACCCGGTCGAGGGCGAGATGCGTCGCGCTCGTAGCCTCGCGGTCGAGACCCGTGTCGCCGCTCACGATCCGCTCGAACAGGGTCTCAAGGCGATGCGCCACCGCCTCGACCGCGGGCAGGTCGACGGCCCGTGCCGCCCCCTTCAGACTGTGGGCGCGGCGGAAGATGTCGTTCCAGTCAGGCTGGCGGCCCTCCTGGCCGCCGGCCAAAGCCGCCCGGATCGCGTCGATGTGCTCGCGATGCTCGACCTCGAAGGCCGCGAGGAGCTGCTGGCGAATGTCCATCGGGCGGGTGCGGCGCGCCTAGTGCCGGTAGCGCTCGGCCAGCGTCATCAGCGCCTGGGCGAGCTCGGTGAGGTTCGCCGAGGCCGCCTCCACCTCGCGCGTCCCCGCCGCCGTCTGCTGGCTCGCCTGCCGGATGTTCTGGAGGGCCCCCATCACCTGCTCGATGCCGAGCTGCTGTTGGTTCGTCGAGGCCACGATCTGCTGGAAGGTCTGAACGCTCTCCTCGACGCGGGCGGTGATCTCCTCGATGGTCTTCTGGGTGGTGTCCGAGCGCGCCTTTCCGGTGGCGGCGCGCTTCACGGCCTCCTCGGTGAGCATCACCGAGGTGTTGATGCCCCGTTGGATCTCGCCGAGGATCGCCCGGACCTGCCCTGTCGCGCCCTTGGCCTGATCGGCCAGGAGCTTCATCTCGGCGGCCACTACCGCGAAGCTGCGCCCGCCCTCGCCGGCAGCGGCCGCCTCGATGGCGGCGTTGAGCGCCAGGAGGTGCGTGCGCTCCGAGATGTCGTTCACCGTGGTGATGATCTCGCCGATGGTCTGCGTCTTCTCGGAGAGCGTCACGATATTGCCCGCGACGGCCTCGGCCTGCTCGCGGATCGCGTCCATGGCGCGCGCGGTGTCGGCCACGGCGCGCAGGCCGGCCTTCGAGGTCTGGGCGGTCGCCTGCGCGGTAGCGATCACCTCGCCCGCGCGCTTGGTGATCTGGGCGCCCGAATGGGTGATCTCGTCGACCGTGGCGGCCGTCTCCTGGACGGCGGCGAACTGCTCCTCGACGGAGGCCGCCTGCTCCTGAGCCGAGGCGCGGATCTCGGCGGCAGCGGCGTTGAGGTCGGCGGTAGCGGCACGGTTGGTGCGGGCGAGGTCCGCGAGTCCCGCCACCATGCCGTTGAGGGTTCGCCCGAGCCGCCCGATCTCGTCGTCGCTGCGCGCCTCGAGGGTGCCGGACAGGTCGCCCGAGCCGACGCGCTCGGCGAATTCCATGACCTTCTCCAGAGGGCGCACGACAGCCCGGCTGATTAGGACCGTCACGAGGATCGCCAGCAGCACGCAGGCGACGAGCGTCAGGATGATCGAGATCCGGCTCTGCTCGTAGACCTCGCGGACGCGGCGCTGGCCGACCGCGATGCCCTCGTCGAGGAGGTCGCGGTTCCGGTCGATGCCGCGCAGGAAGGATTCCTGACTGCGGTTGAGCTCGTCGTTGCGGGCCTCGACCGCCGCCATGTCCTTCGCTGCGACGGCGGCGAGCTGCGCCTCGCTCGATGCGCGCAGCTGACGGAACGACGCCATCGAATCATTGGCCGCGTCGCTGAGCCGCTTCCAGACGGCGGCCCGCTCGGGCGAGACCGAGGATGCCCGGAACTCGTCCGTCGTGCGGGCCAGGACCGAGAGGGCGGATTCGGTGTCGTTGGCGGCGCGCCGCCACGCCGCGGCTGGCTCTTCCTGATCGGTGGCCGGACGGCGGTCCGAGAGGACGCCGATCACGGCGTTGCGCCGCAGGATGCCCATGTCGCGGGAACGGTTGCCGAGGTCGTCGAGCCTGCGGGCGATCGCGAGGTCGCGGCTGATAATGGCGTCGGTCGTGTCGCGCACAGTCCCGATCTGGCCCAGCGCGTAGATGCCGAGCGCGATGATCACCAGGGTAACGGCGACGAAGCCGAGGAGGATCCGTTTTCCGATCGAGATCGACACGCGTCAGGCTCCGGCAACCGGCAGCCTCACGGGCATCGAAACCCGCAGGGCCGCGTCATTCCAGTCAGAGGGTCACGGCAGGAAGCGCCGCAGGAGGCGCGGCAGGTCGACGACGACGAAGTCCCCGACGCCGGCCGCGCCGAGTTCAGCCGGGGCATAGCCCGAAACGGCCTCGCTGCCCAACCCGTCGAGGATCCGGGCATCGGCGGACGCCGAATCCGCCCCGTCAGCCGCCAGGCGAGCGACGCCGAGAGCCCGGTCGACGGCGAGCGCGATCGGGGCGGCGGTGGCGCGCAGAACAACGAGATGGCCATCCTCGCCACGGCTCACGCCCTCGCGGCCGAGGGCGCGGGCGAGGCTCAGCACGCTGACGATGGCGCCGGACAGCGCCACGATCCCGAGGAGCGCCGGGGGCGCTTCGGGAATCGACGTGCAGGGCTTGGCCGGCAGGATCTGCGCCACGGCCGCGAGGGGCAGGCCGTAGCGCTCGGAGCCGCAGGCGCAGACAAGGACCGAACCCGCCGGGTCGCCGCGAAGGGATCCGGAGGCGCGCTCGCGACCCCGCCGGGCGAGCGCGATGGTCCGTGCCTCCCGCAGGCCCCGCGTCCGCGCGGCCTCGTCCGCTCTCGCCTTCGTTCCCCCCACCGGCATCCTCATCCCAAGCCGGTCCGCGCGAGGCGCGCGCTCTCGGCAATCTCCCGGGCGCTCGCCCCGTCGCCTTCCGGGACGGCCGCGTCTGGCTTGAGCGCTTGCGCCAAGCGGGCCGCATTGTCGAGGGCCCGGCGCGCGGCCGGCCGCCGCCCGGTCGCGGCGAGTAAAAGGCCGAGATGGTAATGGGCCATCACGAAGTCCCGGTCGAGGTAGAGCGCCGCGCGCAGGCTGCGCTCCGCCTCCGCGTCACGCCCGAGGCTGTGCGCCAGCAGCCCCTCGAAGAAGCGAAGACGCGAATCGGTCGGCGTCGCAGCAAGGGCCTCGCGGATACCGCGCCACGCCGCGGCGGTCTCGCCCGCGTCGGCGAGCGCCCGGATGCGGGCCAGGCTCTCGTCGGGCAGCAGGTCGGGCGCCGCCTCGGACGGGAGGGCGGCGCTCGCCGGCAGAACCGGCAGCGGGACGGGGGACAGCGCGCGCGGCGGCAGCGCCTCTGTCCGCGCCGCGGCGGCCGGGGGAAATACGAGAGGCGGCGCAGACGCGACCTGCGCAGCGGGCGCCGACGCGACCGGGACCGGCAGGATCGGGAGCGCGCCGTCCTCCGGGCGCCGATAGGCGACCGTGCCCGGGAGATTGACCGGCGTCAGCCAGCCCGCGAAGGCCGGGTTCGGCTCAGCATGGCCGATCAGCAGCCACCCGCCCGGCCGCAGCCGTCGCGCCAGCGCCCGCACGATCGCCGCGACCGTGTCGGCGTGGAAGTAGATGAGCACGTTGCGGCACAGGATGAGGTCGTGTTCGGGAGCGGGCGCCGAACCCGTCCCCTCGACGAGGCTCATCAGGTTCCCCCGCTCGAAGCGGACCATGCGGCGGAATTCAGGCCGCAGGAGGTAGGTGCCCTCGCGGGCGGGCCCGGGCCGCGCGGGCAGGCGCCGGAAGTAGCGCGCCCGCTCCTCTGCCGGCAGCGTTCGCAGGGCCCAGCGGCCGTACTCGGCGGCCCGGGCCGTTGCGAGCGCCGCGATGCTGATGTCGGTCCCGAGAATGGTCAGATGCCAGTCGGGCAACGCCTCGCCGAGGAGCTCGTGCAGGAGGATCGCCACCGAGTAGGGCTCGGCTCCCGTTGAGCAGCCCGCGCTCCAGACCTTCAGGGTCCGCGCGCTCCCGCGCTCGGCGATCAGGCCGGGCAGGATAGTGCCGCGCAGCGCATCGAACTGCTCGGCGTAGCGGAAGAAGAAGGTCTCACCGATGGTGATCTCGGCCTCGAGCGCCGCCCATTCCTGGGCGCCAGGCTGGCCGGCATTCAAGAGGGCCTGATAGGCGCCGGCATCCGCCGCGCCGCTGGCCTTGAAGCGGCGGCGGAGACGGTCGAACAGGAGGTCGTCCTTGTCGACGTAGTAGTGGTGCCCGGTGCGTGCGATGATCTGCGCCTTCAGCGCTGCGTAGCCCGGATCATCGTGCGGGCCCTGCCGCACCGTTCTCGCCACGGGACGCCCCGGTCAGGCGACCGGCAGGGCGGCCAGGCGCTCCTGCGCGGCGCGGGCGAGGGCATCGAGGCGCCCGCGCTCCTCCGCCGTCAGGATTCGGGCCGGCGAGAGGGCATGAACGAGGCGCTCGCCCAGGCTTATCTCGGCCTCGACGCAGCCGTTCAGGGTCTCGGCGCCGGAGACGGGACCGATCGCCCGCGCCTCCACGGTGACGAGGTCGCTGACCCGGTCGACGAGGTAGGCGGTCGTGCGGTCGGCGCCGAGAACGAGATGAGCATAGGGTCCCGGCTCCACCGGCTCCTCGCGCAGGCCGAACAGGCGCGCGAGGTCGACCACCGGAACGGCCGCGCCGCCGAGGTTGAGAAATCCGGCCAGGAGCGGTCCGACGGCAGGCGGCCGGAACAGGGTCGGGAGCGGCAGGATCTCGCTCACCGCCGCGCGGGGCAGCGCGCAGGGCACCCCCGCCACGTCGAGCAGGAGAAAAGCCGCGGTCTCGGCCCGTGCCGCCTCGGAGGTGACCACCGGTGACGTTGCCTTCCTGGAGAATTGCTGCCTGGAGAATTGCTGAAGGCCCCTGATAGGTCGGGCGCGTGCCCGGGGCAATCGCGTCCACCATCACGGTTTCGAGCCCGCCGGTCCGCGAAGCCCCGTTGACCCTCGATGACCTCTCCGCTATGAGACGCGACACTTTTCGCGACTCGCCTGTTTCGGGCGGGCGAGACAGGTCCGGACGTTACCCCGATGCGTCACATCCTTATCGTAACGGAAGCGCCACTGACGGGGCGGCCCTGAGACGGGGCCGCGATCCGGGCGGTGGCGCATGCGGGGTCCCAGTCGGGGCCCTTTTTTGTTGCCCGCGGCCGGGTTGAAGCGCAACGGAGTTCGAGAACGGGTTCAAGGAGCAAGGCGATGAGCGGCGAGGTCATGACCGGGGCCGAAATGGTCATCCGGGCGTTCCAGGATCAGGGTGTCGATACGCTGTTCGGGTATCCCGGCGGCGCGGTGCTGCCGATCTACGATGCGCTCTTCCACCAGGATGCGATCCAGCATGTGCTCGTGCGCCACGAGCAGGGCGCCGTCCACGCGGCGGAAGGCTATGCCCGCTCCTCCGGCAAGGTCGGCTGCGTCCTCGTGACCTCGGGACCCGGCGCCACGAACATCATCACGGGCCTCACCGACGCGATGATGGACTCGATCCCGCTCGTCTGCATCACCGGCCAGGTCCCGACGCACCTGATCGGCACCGACGCGTTCCAGGAATGCGACACGGTCGGCATCACGCGCCACTGCACGAAGCACAATTACCTCGTCAAGTCGATCGACGACCTGCCGCGCATCCTGCACGAAGCGTTCTACGTCGCGAGCCACGGGCGCCCTGGCCCGGTCGTCGTCGACCTGCCGAAGGACATCCAGTTCGCAAGCGGGCTCTACGAGCGCCCGACCTTCGAGGGCCACAAGACCTACCGGCCAGCCGTCAAGGGCGATCCGGACAGGATCCGCGCGGCCGTCGAGCTGATGGCCTCCGCGCGCCGGCCGGTCTTCTACACCGGCGGCGGCGTCATCAACTCCGGACCCGAGGCCTCGCGCCTCCTGCGCGAGCTCGTCGCGGAGACGGGCTTCCCCGTCACCTCGACCCTGATGGGCCTCGGGGCCTTCCCCGCCTCCGACGACAGATTCCTGGGCATGCTCGGCATGCACGGGACCTACGAGGCCAACCTCGCGATGCACGATTGCGACGTGATGATCTGCATCGGCGCGCGCTTCGACGATCGCATCACCGGCCGGCTCGACGCCTTCGCGCCCTACTCGAAGAAGATCCACGTCGACGTCGATGCCTCCTCGATCAACAAGGTCGTCAAGGTCGATGTCGGCATCGTCGGCGATTGCGCCGCGGTGCTGGAGGACATGCTGGCCGCTTGGCGCGCGCTGCCGGCCCAGCCCGACAAGGACCGCCTGGAGGGATGGCTTGCCAAGATCACCACGTGGCGCGCGCGCGAGTGCCTCGCCTACTGGCCGTCGGGCACGATCATCAAGCCGCAACACGCGGTGCAGCGGCTCTACGAGGCCTGCAAGGCGCGCGAGACCTACATCACCACGGAGGTCGGCCAGCACCAGATGTGGGCGGCCCAGTACTTCAAGTTCGAGGAGCCGAACCGCTGGATGACAAGCGGGGGCCTCGGCACGATGGGCTACGGCCTGCCCGCCGCGATCGGCGTTCAGCTCGCCCACCGGGACGCGCTCGTCATCGACATCGCGGGCGAGGCCTCGATCCTGATGAATATCCAGGAGTTGTCGACGGCCGTGCAGTACCGCCTGCCGGTCAAGATCTTCATCCTGAACAACGAGTACATGGGCATGGTTCGCCAGTGGCAGGAATTGCTGCACGGCTCGCGTTACTCGCAGAGCTACTCGGAGAGCCTGCCGGACTTCGTGAAGCTGGCGGAAGCCTACGGCGCCAAGGGCATCCGCTGCGAGAAGCCGGGCGATCTCGACGCCGCGATCAAGGACATGCTCGACTATGACGGGCCGGTCATCTTCGACTGCGTCGTCGACAAGACCGAGAACTGCTTCCCGATGATCCCGTCGGGCAAGGCGCATAACGAGATGCTGCTCTCCGATTATCTCGGCGAGACCGGCGTCGATCTCGGGGACGTGATCTCCGAGGAAGGCAAGATGCTGGTCTGAGGCGGCCGGGGAGGAGCAGGACCATGAACGCCATGAACACGCATTATCCCGAGCCGGTCCGGGTCGAGGCCGTCAACCGGCACACGCTCGCGGTGATCGTGGACAACGAGCCGGGCGTCCTCGCCCGGATCTCCGGGATGTTCTCGGGCCGGGGCTACAACATCGAGAGCCTCACGGTGTCGGAATCCGAGGAGGCCCGGCACCTCTCCCGCATCACCATCGTGACGACCGGCACCAACGCGGTGATCGAGCAGATCAAGGCGCAGCTCGACCGCCTCGTGCCGGTGCACCGGGTCGTCGACCTCACCCTCCAGGGCAACTCGCTGGAGCGCGAGATCTGCCTCGTGAAGGTCGTGGGGCAGGGGGATCACCGCAGCGAAGCCCTGCGGCTCGCGGCCGCCTTCGACGCCAAGACCCTCGACGCGACGCTCAATTCCTTCGTGTTCGAGCTCACCGGCTCGACCGAGGAGGTCGACCGCTTCATCCGCCTGATGACGGTGATTGGCCTCGTCGAGATCTGCCGCACGGGCATCGCCGCGATGGGACGCGGGGCGGAGCCGCTGTAGACCGTGTTCCGAAGCCAGCCGCCGCAAATGGAAGATCGGATGACCGCCCGCACGCTCTACTACGCACCCGGCGCCTGCTCGCTCGCCTCGCACATCGCGCTGGAGGAGACCGGTGCGCCCTTCGAGACCGTCCGCCTCAACCTGCAGGCCGGGGACCAGCGCGCGCCCGCATATCTCGCGGTCAACGAGCGCGGCCGGGTGCCCGCGCTCTACGAGGACGGCTGGGTTCTCACCGAGAACACGGCGCTCCTGCGCCACATCGCCCGCTCGCACCCCGATGCGAAGCTCTGGCCGGAAAGCCTGCGCGATCAAGCCGTCGCCGACGAGTGGCTCGGCTGGCTCTCCACCAACCATCACCCGGCCTACGCTCATATCCGCAGGGCCGAGCGCTACAGCGCCGACGAGGCGGCCTATCCCGGAATCCGCGCCAAGGGGGCCGACACCTTCGGCGACCTCTGCACGATGACCGAGGTGCGTCTCGCCGATGGCGGCTGGGCGGTCGGCGGCCGCTACAGCGTCGTCGACCCCTACCTTCTCCTGTTCTGGATCTGGGGGCGCAGCCCGGCGCTGGAGTTCGACATGGCCGGGCGCTTCCCGTCCTGGACGCGGCATGCGCGGGCCATGGCCGAGCGCCCGGCGGTGCAGCGGGTCTTCGAGCGGGAAGGACTTCCGCTTCCGGCGTGACGACGGGCGGGGAGTGTCGGCGCGGGAGCGCTGCCATGCGGCGATTTCCCCTTTCGTCAAGGGGATCGCCTCGCTAAAAGCGCCGCCATCGCACGGCCGCGCGAACGAGGGCGCCGGAGCGCACTCATCGACACCGGAAAAGGGACAAGCCGCCATGCGGGTCTATTACGATCGCGACGCAGACCTGAACCTCATCAAGGGTAAGAAGGTCGTCATCGTCGGCTACGGCAGCCAGGGCCACGCCCACGCGCTGAATCTTCGCGATTCGGGCGTGAAGGACATCGTCATCGCGCTGCGCGAGGGCTCGGCTACCGCCAAGAAGGCCCAAGGCGAGGGCTTCAAGGTGATGTCGGTCGCCGAGGCCGCCAAGTGGGGCGACGTGGTGATGATGCTCACCCCCGATGAACTGCAGGGCGACATCTACCGGGATTCGCTTGAGGGCAACATGAAGCAGGGCGCCGCCCTCCTGTTCGCGCACGGCCTCAACGTGCACTTCAACCTGATCGAGCCGCGCAAGGATCTCGACGTGCTCATGGTCGCCCCGAAGGGCCCGGGCCACACCGTGCGCGGCGAGTATCTCAAGGGCGGCGGCGTGCCGACCCTGATCGCCATCGCGCAGGACGCGTCCGGCAACGCGCACGACCTCGGTCTGTCCTATGCCTCGGCCAATGGCGGCGGCCGCGCCGGCATCATCGAGACGACCTTCAAGGAGGAGTGCGAGACGGATCTCTTCGGCGAGCAGGCCGTGCTCTGCGGCGGCCTCGTCGAGCTGATCAAGGCCGGCTTCGAGACGCTCGTCGAGGCGGGCTACGCGCCCGAGATGGCCTATTTCGAGTGCCTGCACGAGGTGAAGCTGATCGTCGACCTCATCTACGAGGGCGGCATCGCCAACATGAACTACTCGATCTCGAACACCGCCGAGTACGGCGAGTACGTCACCGGCCCGCGCATCGTGACGCCGGAGACCAAGGCCGAGATGAAGCGCGTCCTCAACGACATCCAGTCGGGCATCTTCACCCGCAACTGGATGCTGGAGAACAAGGTCGGCCAGACCTCGTTCAAGGCCACCCGCGCCAAGCTCGCCGCCCACCCGATCGAGGAAGTCGGCGCGAAGCTGCGCGGCATGATGCCGTGGATCTCCGAGAAGGCGCTCGTCGACAAGTCCCGCAACTGATCGGACGCTGTTGGCGAATTCGCCTCAGGACCGGCCGAGGTTGCCCCACGCTCTGTGATTGGGCAGCCTGCGCTCGCAACTCAGCCCTACAGGGGCGCCCTC